>NZ_JBFARO010000013.1:0-134093 GCF_040677125.1 Actinomadura sp. NPDC049382 | reverse complement strand
CCGACCCGGTGGAAGTAGAGGCGCCGGTGGTACTGCTCCTCGCCGTCCGGGACCTCGTGCGCGGGCCGACCTGCGCGTGCCGGACCGTCCGCGGCTTGGTGGACGTCCTGCCGCGGGTGGGCGCCTTCGCCACCGGCGCGGGCCGGAGACCGGAGACCGTCCCGGTGGCGGACGTGCCGCCGTGGGTGCCGGCACCGACGGGCCCGACGACGAAGCCGAGCAGGCCGAGCACGACGACGAGCAGCCGGGCGGCGGGCGTGCCCGCGAAGGGCCGGTGCGCAGGGGGCAGGGCGGGGTGCCGCGCGTCGCGCATGCCGCCCTCTCCTTTCCCGCCGTTCCGCTCGCCGTGGGTCCGGCCGTCCGCCGGTCCGCTCAGGCCAACCTAGCCCAGGTTCTCCGGGCCGGAGACGACCTTCGTTTCCCGGCGGCTGAAACACGGGCGCAAATCCCCGTCAAGTGACCCGGCGTGACACTGTCGTCACCCACCCCGTCTCCGCCGTCCCCACCAGCAGACACTGGCCGGTGTCCCAATCCGGCCAGGCCGCAATCGGCCGCCATCCATTGCCCGGTCCGACAACGCGAATTACTTTCGCGTATGCCCACCCCGAACCGGACAGAGGAGTCTCCGGTGGCACGAATCAGACAGACCGCGATCGTCGGGACCGCCGCACTGGCCGTCCTCGCCGCGGGGGTCGCCCCCGCGTACGCCGCGGGCACGACCATCCGCAAGGGCTCGGCCTCGGCCGCCGCCTACTCCGGCAACGTCCAGGCGTCCCTGCTCGGCACCGCGACGGTCTCCACGTCGATCGGCAGCGGGTCCTGCAGCCAGTCGACGATGACCGGGTCCATCAACTCCGACGGCAGCGGCCTCACCATCAGAAGCGCCAGCTTCAGCGGCGACAACGGCGGCCCCTGCTCCGGCAGCAGCAGCTCGACCATCGAGACCCAGAACCTGCCGTGGACCGGCGGCAACGTCACCTACGACGCCGGGCACACCGGCGGCCGCGACGCCACGGTCACGATCAGCAACTTCAGCGTCAAGGCCACCGTGGACATCTTCGGCGGCATCAGCTGCCAGTACGGCGGCACGCTCACCGCCAACGGCTACAACGGCGACAACGCCTCGCGGCCCGTCGCCGGCAGCTCCGAGGCGCAGGTCGGCGTCCAGAACGCCCAGGTCAGCAAGACCGGCGGCAGCTTCCTCTGCCCGGGCACCGCCACCGTCAGCGCCACGTACGCGCTGAAGGGCGAGACCACCGCCGGATCCGGCACCTACAACCAGTCCCTGTACGTCACGGGCTGATCGAAGCCCCCGTAACACCACGCTCCCGGTAAAGGACACGCTCCCCAGGACGTGCTCCCATGAGAAGCGGGCCGCCCCCATCACGCGGGGGCGGCCCGTAGCGGTCTTACGGCCCGGCACGGCCGGCCGATCGGCGGCCTGCCGGACGGCGGCGGGTCAGCAGCCGACGAGCTGCGCCGCGAGGAACGACTCGACCTGGCCGATCGCGATGCGCTCCTGGCTCATCGAGTCGCGCTCCCGGACGGTCACCGCGTCGTCCTCCAGGGTGTCGAAGTCGACGGTGACGCAGAACGGGGTGCCGATCTCGTCCTGGCGGCGGTAGCGGCGGCCGATGGCGCCCGCGTCGTCGAACTCGACGTTCCAGTGCTTGCGGAGCCGCGCGGCGAGGTCGCGGGCCTTCGGGGACAGGTCGGCGTTGCGCGACAGCGGCAGCACCGCGACCTTGACCGGGGCGAGCCGGCGGTCGAGCCGCATGACGGCGCGCTTCTCCATCTTCCCCTTGGCGTTGGGCGCCTCGTCCTCGGCGTAGGCGTCCATCATGAACGTGAGCGTGCAGCGGTCGACGCCCGCCGCGGGCTCGATCACGTACGGGGTGAACCGGTCGCCGGACTCCTGGTCGAAGAACGACAGGTCGGCGCCGGACGCCTTGGAGTGCGTCGTCAGGTCGTAGTCGGTGCGGTTGGCGATGCCCTCCAGCTCGCCCCACTCGCTGCCGACGAAGTCGAACCGGTACTCCACGTCGACGGTGCGCTTGGAGTAGTGCGACAGCTTCTCCTGCGGGTGCTCGAAGAGCCGCAGGTTCTCCTTGCGGATGCCGAGGTCGACGTACCACTGCATGCGCTCGTCGATCCAGTACTGGTGCCATTCCTCGTCGGTGCCGGGCTTGACGAAGAACTCCATCTCCATCTGCTCGAACTCGCGGGTCCGGAAGATGAAGTTGCCGGGCGTGATCTCGTTGCGGAACGACTTGCCGATCTGCCCGATGCCGAACGGCACCTTGCGGCGCGCGGACTGCTGGACGTTCAGGTAGTTGATGAAGATGCCCTGCGCGGTCTCGGGCCGCAGGTAGGCGAGGCCGGACTCGTCCTCGACGGGGCCGAGGTAGGTCTTGAGCAGGCCGTTGAACATCTTCGGCTCGGTGAAGGAGCCCTTGACGCCGCAGTTCGGGCAGGTGACGTCGGCGAGCCCGCCCGCCGGCGGGCGGCCGTGCTTCTCCTCGTAGGCCTCCTCCAGGTGGTCGGCCCGGAAGCGCTTGTGGCAGGACTGGCACTCGGTGAGCGGGTCGACGAACGCCTGGACGTGGCCGCTGGCCTCCCAGACCTCGCGCGCCAGGATGACGCACGAGTCGAGGCCGACGATGTCGTCGCGGCCCTGCACCATGGACTTCCACCACTGGCGCTTGACGTTGTTCTTCAGCTCGACGCCGAGCGGCCCGTAGTCCCAGGAGGCGCGGAGCCCGCCGTAGATCTCGCTCGACGGGTAGACCAGGCCCCGCCGCTTGGCGAGGTTGACGATCGTGTCCAGCACATCGGAACGGCGTGCCATGAGTTCTTCTCCATCCGGCTGGCGGTCGGCGGGACAGTGAGTGCGCCCCGGTCCGCGCACGGCGGGCGGCGGCGAGTGTGATCCCCGGTGAGTGCTCCGGCGCGGTCATCGCCCGCCGCCGGAGAGCATCCCCAGCTTAGGGCACCCGGCGAGCCGCCAAGGCGCTAGTAGACGCGCCCGTCGACGATGTTGCTGTCGATGTTGAGCGTGACGCCGCCGTGCTTCTCCTTGTGGCCGCCGCGGTACTGCTTGATGCGGCGGTGCGGGGACCACCAGGCGTCCGGCAGGTGCGGGTCGTCGTAGACCGAGGCGCGGCCGTTCCAGTTGGCGAACCAGATGGCGGCGGGCTTGCTGATCCCGGTCGCCCGGCCCACGTCGCGGATGCCGGACTTGGCGCTGCTGTAGAGGCACGGGACGTAGCCCTCGGCCTCCAGCTTCCGCACCCAGCGGTCGACGAACCGCAGGACGGCCGCCTTGCACCCGCTCTTCTTGCTGTCGTACGCCTCCATGTCGTAGTAGATCGGCTGGCCCTCGGGGATGCCCAGCGCCCGCGCCTTGCGCGCCGCGTTCACGGCCGCCTTGGCGCCCTGCTTGGCGGCGTTCTTGGCGGTGAAGCGCTGCGGGCGGCTGCCGCACGGCGCCTGAAGGCCGACGTAGGTGGGCGTGATGCGGTACCCCATCTCGCGGACCTGCCGGACCCAGGACGCGGTGAGGTTCGGCTGGGCGCAGCCGCGCGCCGCGCCGCCGATGTAGATGTTGGTGACCTTGAACGAGGGCTTCCAGGCCCTCATCGTCGCGAGCGAGGGCGCCGTGCACGTGTCGAACCCCTTGCCGCGCACCCACGGGCGGTCGAGCCCGGCGTCCCCGCGCGGCACGGCGGGCGCCGGTTCGGCGGGCGCCGACGCGGCGGGTGCCGGTTCGGCGGAGGCCGGCGCGGTGGGGTCCGGGGGCGGGGCCACCCGACGGACGGCGGGCCGGGCCGGCGAGGCGGGCGAGGCCGTCCACTTCGCCGACAGCCGGGTGCCGCGCAGCATCCGCTGCAGCCGTCCTGGGTCCGCCCCGTACACGCCGGTGATCGTGACCCCCGCCTCCGGGAGGGTGAGCCGCGTCTCGTGGTCGAGGTTCGGCGCGATGGTGAGCGAGGCCATCTTGTCGGCGTGCACGACCGTCCGCGCGGAGCGGCCGTTGCCCGCGGGCTCGATGTGGACGGCCTCGGTGCGGCCGACGACGCGGGCCGGGCAGTCCTGCTGCGGACCGGGGCGGCCGAGGTAGACGGCGTGCCGGTCGTAGCGGACGCACCGGGTCGGGTCCGTGTCGAGCCGGTGCACCGCCCAGCCCGCCGGGACGGGCACGCGCAGGCCCCGGTACTCCACGACGCGCGGGCCGGCCGCGCCCGGGGCGCCGGCGTGCGCGGCCAGCCCGGCGGGCCGGGCCGCGAGCCGGGCGGGAGCCGCATCCAGGACGGCGAGGAGGGGGGCGGCCACCGCCGCCCCGGAAAGCACGCTGAACAGGACGGCGTGGCGCATCACATCTCCCCCGGGACCCGCGCGGTGATCATGTAGGGGCAGAGATGACCATGGCGGCGGCGCCCGAAACCGGCCCCGGGCGCTTCTTGCCCGGCGGTTGCCCCGCTCGTGACCCGGCGGGGCGCGGGACCGCGCTCAGGCCGTGCTGACGATCTCGTACGCGCCGGGCTCGTCCACGGCGAGCGCGGCGAGCGGCATGAACTGCATCCGGATGTCGTGGCCGCCGAGCGCCCGGCGGTAGTGCCCGGCGCCGTCCCACTCGGTGACGAGGGCCCACAGGCCGGGGTCGTCGACGGTCCGGGCGAGGCGGCCGGAGCGGAAGCCGGGGCTGGCCGACAGCGCGGTCAGCACCGCCGTCATCCGCTCGGCGAAGCCGGCCGACTCCGCGTCCGGCACCCGGTAGCGGGTTATCGCGATCATCCGTCCATCCTGGCAGTACGTTGGGGCGTGTGGAGACGAGAGGTGAGCGCGGGGGCGGCCTGCGGGCCGCCGTCGAGCGGCACAGCGCGGCGCCCGTGGTGTTCCTGCACCGGCTGCCGCGGTGGGTGCTGCTCGTCACGGTGTTCCTGCTGCTGGTGGTCGGCATGGTCGGGACGGGCTGGGTCGCCGCGGCCGGGCTGCTGGTCCTGGCCGCCGCGCTGGGCTGGTTCGCCTATCTGAACTGGCCGGCGCTGGACGGTTCGGGAAGGATCCTGCGCGTCGTGGCGCTGGCGGTCCTCGTGGGGTTCGCCCTGGGGCGCGGCATCGGGCGGTTTTGACAACCGTTTTCACTTTGTCCATAATCGGCAGGTGCTCCGCTTCCCCGACTCCCTGCGCGCCCTCCCGGCGGCCGCCCTGGCCCTGGCCGGGCTCGCCGCGGGGCTCGCGGCCTGCGCCGACGCGGACGCCGGCGTCCCGCCCGGCAAGACCGCGGTGGTGGCGTCCTTCTACCCGATGGCGTGGCTGGCGGAGCGGGTCGGCGGCGACGACGTGTTCGTCCGGACGCTCACCAAGCCCGGCACCGAGCCGCACGACCTGGAACTGACCGCCCGGCAGGTCGCCCGCATCGAAGACGCCTCCCTCGCCGTCTACGTGCGGGGCGTCCAGCCCGCCGTGGACGACGCCGTCGGCCGGCACGCCAAGGGCAGGTCGCTGGACGCGGCGGCCCTGGTGAGGACGCTGTCCCCGGCCGGCGAGACCGACGACGAGGAGGCGCACGACGGCGTCCGCCACCGGGAGGCCGACTACGACCCGCACCTGTGGCTCGACCCGAGCCGCATGGCCGCCGTCGCCACCGCGCTCGGCGAGCGGCTCACCGCCGCCGACCCCGGCGGCGCGGCCGGCTACCGGGGGCGCGCCGCCGCCACCGCCGCCGAGCTGACCCGGCTGGACCGCGCGTTCCAGGACGGTCTGCGCACCTGCGCCCACCGCGACATCGTCACCGCGCACGCCGCGTTCGGCTACCTCGCCGACCGCTACGGCCTGCGGCAGATCCCGGTGTCCGGGGTCGACCCGTCCGGCGGGCCGTCCCCGAAGCGGCTCGCCGAGCTGACCCGGCTGATCTCGGCCACCGGCGCGACGACGGTCTTCACCGAGACGCTGGTCAGCCCGAAGGTCGCCGAGGCGCTGGCCCGGGAGGCGGGGGTGCGGACGGCGGTGCTGGACCCGGTCGAGGGCATCGAGGACGGCTCGCCCGACGACTACATGACGATCATGCAACGGAACCTGCGGACGCTGCGTCCGGCCCTGGAGTGCTCATGAGCGAGGAGACGGCGCCGCCGCTGGCGATGGCGGGCGGGCTCGTCCGGCGGGACGGCCGCGAGGTCCTCGCCGGCATCGACCTGAGGGTCGCGGCCGGCGACGTGCTGGCGGTCCTCGGGCCGAACGGCGCGGGCAAGTCCACGCTGGTCAAGGCGCTGCTCGGGCTGGTACCGCTGGCCGCCGGAAGCACCGAGATCTACGGCGCGGCGCCCGCCCGGTTCCGCGACTGGCGGCGGATCGGGTACGTCCCGCAGCGGCTGCCGATGGGCGGCGGGGTGCCGGCGACCGTCCGGGAGGTCGTGGCGTCCGGGCGGGTGGCCCGGCGGTCGCGCTGGCTGCCCGCGGCGTTCACCGACCGGACGGCCGACCGCGCCGCGGTGGACCGCGCGCTGCGCACCGTCGGGCTCGCCGACCGGGCCCGCGACTCGGCGCACCTGCTGTCGGGCGGCCAGCAGCAGCGGGTGCTGATCGCCCGCGCGCTCGCCGGGGAGCCCGACCTGTTCGTGCTGGACGAGCCGACCGCCGGGGTGGACGCGCGCAGCCAGGCGGCGCTCGCCGCCACCCTGCACGAGCTGGCCGGGGACGGCCGCACGGTGGTCCTCGTCGCGCACGAACTGGGCCCGCTGGAGCCGCTCGTCACCCGCACGGTCGAGCTCGGCCACGGCCGCATCGTGCACGAGACGACCACCCACGCGACGACGGTCGGCAGGACCGCGACCACGGGAAGGCCCGCGTGAGCGAGATGCTGCAGTACGACTTCATGCGCGTCGCCCTGGTTATGGCGGTGCTGATCGGGCTGACCGCCCCCGCCGTGGGCACGTTCATCGTGCAGCGCCGGCTGTCGCTGCTCGGCGACGGCATCGGCCACATCGCGCTGACCGGCATCGGGCTCGGGCTGCTCACCAGCACCTCCCCCGTGCTCGGCGCGCTGGTGGTGTCGGTGCTCGGCGCGGTGGCGATCGAGGTGGTGCGGGCCCGCAGCCGCAGCGGCGGGGACGTCGCGCTCGCCCTGCTGTTCTACGGCGGGCTCGCGGGCGGCGTGATCCTGACGAACGCCAACGGCGCCGGCTCGGCGAGCCTGCAGTCGTACCTGTTCGGCTCGATCAGCAGCGTGACGGTGACCGACCTGTACGTGGTCGCGGGGCTCGCCGCCGCCGTCCTCGCGATCGTGGCGGTGTTCGGCCGGGAGCTGTTCCTGCTGTGCCAGGACGAGGAGGTGGCGCGGGCGGCGGGCCTGCCCGTCCGCTTCCTCAGCGTGCTGATCGCCGCGACCGCCGCGGTGACCGTGGTGATCTCGATGCGCGCGATCGGGCTGCTGCTGGTCAGCGCGCTGATGGTCGTCCCGGTGGCGGCGGCGCAGCAGCTCACCCGGGGCTTCTGGCAGACGATGCTGGCCGCGATGGGGATCGGTGTGGTCTCGGCCGTTTCGGGTCTCGCGGGGTCCTTCGAGTACGATCTGCCTCCAGGCCCCTCGATCGTGCTGCTGGCGCTCGCGGCGTTCGTGGTCGCGGTCGCCGGGGGCTCGGTGGTGCGCCGCAGGCGCGCCCGCGCCCGCGCGGCGGACGGCGCCGTTCCCGCCGGGTCCGGCGTGGAGGCGCGCGTGGATGCCGAGGCGGAGGTGCTTGGGGGATGACGACGGCCCGCCGGGACGCGGTGCGGCAGGTGCTGGCCGGCTGCGAGGGGTTCCGCAGCGCGCAGGACATCTACGCCGACCTGCGCGCCGACGGCTCCAAGATCGGCCTGACCACCGTGTACCGGGCGCTGCAGGCGCTCAGCGACGCGGGCGAGGTCGACGTGCTGCGCACCGACGAGGGCGAGGCCGTCTACCGCGCCTGCCGCACCGAGCAGCACCACCACCACCTGGTCTGCCGCGACTGCGGCCGCACGGTCGAGGTCGAGGGCCCGGCCGTGGAGCGGTGGGCGGACGCGATCGCCGCCGAGCACGGGTTCACCGACATAACGCACACCGTCGAGGTGTTCGGCACCTGCGCCGCCTGCTCCGCCGCACGGCGCTGAGCTGCGGAGCGGCACTCTACTGATCGGTAGCAAGACGCGTAGTCCACACGCGCCGCCGGGATTTCTTGGCGAATTGTCACATCTACAACAGTCCTGCCCTATGTCATAAATGTCGCATCGCCACGGCGGGCCCGACGGCGGGCCTCTCGGGGGGTGCGTGGCGCCCGCACGAGAGGGCGTTCATGACAAGACGGGCGTTCACCAGCCGACGTACCGCGCTCCTGGCGTCGGCGACCCTGCTCGCGACGGCCGGCACCGCGCTGCCCGCCTCCGCGCGGCAGGCGCCGTCCCCTCCCACCCCCCAGCAGGCCGCCGAGCGCGCGCTCCACGCGCTCGCCGAACGCGGCGCGGCGGTCCGCGCCGGGGACGGGCAGTCCTTCAAGGTCGTCCGGGTCGGCATCGACCGGGACGGCACCTCGCACACCCGGATGACCCGCACCTACAACGGGCTGCCGGTGCTGGGCGGCGACATCGTCGTCCACCAGTCCGCGGCAGGCGCCTGGCGCGGCAGCAGCGGAACGCTCGCGCAGGCGCCCGCCGACTCCACCCCGGAGGTCAGCGCCGCGACCGCCAAGAAGCGCGCCGTCACCAAGCAGCGCAAGGCGGACGGCTCCCCCGCCCTGGTCGTGGAGGCGCGCACCGCCGACCACGCGCCCCGGCTCGCCTGGCGCGTCCAGACCGTCGGCACGCAGGCCGACGGCACGCCCAGCCGGGTCTTCACCTCCGTGGACGCCGCGACCGGCAAGGTCCTGCTGCGCGAGGAGATGATCCGCACCGAGGCGGGCGACGGCAAGTCGCTCTACACCGGGACGGTCCCGCTGGAGACCACCAAGTCGGGCACCACCTACCAGCTGAAGGACCCGACCCGCGGCAACACCTACACCGGCGACGCCGAGAACCAGACCGACCTCTGCTTCCTCATCTGGTGCTTCCGGCGCGCCCCCGCCACCCTGTTCACCGACGCCGACAACCACTGGGGCAGCGGCACCACGTCCGACCGCGCCACCGTCGCCGTCGACGCCCAGTTCGGCACCGACATGACCTGGGACTTCTACAAGAACGTCTTCGGCCGCAGCGGCATCGCCGGCGACGGCAAGGGGTCGTTCAACCGCGTCCACTACGGCAGCGGCTACGCCAACGCGTTCTGGGACGACTCGTGCTTCTGCATGACCTACGGCGACGGTGACGGCTCCCAGCTCGGCCCGCTCACGTCCCTGGACGTCGCCGCGCACGAGATGAGCCACGGCGTCACCAGCGCCACCGCGAACCTCACCTACTCCGGCGAATCGGGTGGGCTGAACGAGGCGACGTCCGACATCATGGCCGCCGCCGTCGAGTTCTACGCCAACAACCCCAACGACGTCGGCGACTACCTGGTCGGCGAGGAGGTCGTCCTGCCCGGCTTCGGCAAGGCCGCGCTGCGGTTCATGGACAAGCCGAGCCGCGACGGCAACTCCCCCGACGCCTGGTCGTCCAACACCAAGAACCTCGACGTCCACTACTCCTCGGGAGTCGCCAACCACTTCTACTACCTGCTGTCCGAGGGCAGCGGCGCCAAGACGATCAACGGCGTCTCCTACAACAGCCCCACGTCCAACGGCTCCACGATCACCGGCATCGGCCGGGACGCCGCCACGAAGATCTGGTACCGGGCGCTGACCACGTACATGACGTCCTCGACCGACTACAAGGGCGCGCGGACCGCGACCCTGAGCGCGGCGGCGGACCTCTACGGCGCGGGCAGCACGCAGTACAGCACCGTGGCCGCGGCCTGGTCCGCGGTGAACGTCACCTAGGACCCCCGTTCCGGGGAAGGAAGCCCCGTGCCCGTGGAGGCGCGGGGCTTTCCCTGGTCCGCGCCGACACGGGCACGGGCATTCCCGGGTTGATGATCCCCCGGCGGGGGCCATGGTGGAGAATCGGGGCATGGCTACGACACGTACCGCAAACGCGCACTGGGAAGGCTCGCTCCTGGAGGGCCAGGGCACCGTCTCGCTGGACTCCTCGAAGCTCGGCACCTACGACGTGACCTGGGCGTCGCGGAGCGAGGAGCCGGGCGGGCGGACGAGCCCGGAGGAGCTCATCGCCGCCGCGCACTCCACCTGCTACTCGATGGCGCTCTCGCACGCCCTCGCCGGCGCCGGGACGCCCCCGGAGAAGGTGGACACCAAGGCCGAGGTCACCTTCCAGCCGGGCGAGGGCATCACCGGCATCCACCTGACCGTCCGGGCGAGCGTGCCCGGCCTCTCCCCGGCCGACTTCGAGAAGGCCGCGCAGAACGCCAAGGAGAACTGCCCGGTCAGCCAGGCGCTCAAGGGCACCAAGATCACCCTGGACGCCGCCCTCGGCTGAGGCGCCGGCCGGTCGATCGAGGCGTCAGCCGGTCGCGGCGGCGGGTTCCACCGAGTTGGGGACCGCGCCGCCGTACCGGCGGTCGCGGGAGGCGTACAGCTGGCACGCGTGCCACAGGTGGCGGCGGTCGAAGTCGGGCCACAGCGTGTCGAGGAACACCATCTCCGCGTACGCCGACTGCCAGAGCAGGAAGTTGGACGTGCGCTGCTCCCCCGACGAGCGCAGGAACAGGTCGACGTCGGGGATGCCCGGCTCGTCCAGGTAGCGGGCGAACACCTTCTCGTTGATCTTGTCGGGGCTGAGCCGGCCGTCCCGCACGTCGCGGGCGATCGCCGCCGCCGCGTCCGCGATCTCGGCCCGGCCGCCGTAGTTCACGCAGAACTGCAGGGTGAGGACGTCGTTGCCGCGGGTCATCTCCTCGGCGGTCTCCAGCTCCTTGATGACGCTGCGCCACAGCCGCGGCCGGCGGCCCGCCCAGCGCACCCGCACGCCCATCGCGTTGAGCTGGTCGCGGCGGCGGCGGATCACGTCCCGGTTGAAGCCCATCAGGAACCGGACCTCGTCCGGGGAGCGCTTCCAGTTCTCGGTGGAGAACGCGTACGCCGACAGGTAGGGGACGCCCAGCTCGATCGCGCCCATGATGACGTCGAAGAGCGAGTCCTCGCCGCGCTTGTGCCCCTCGGTGCGCGGCAGCCCGCGCTCCTTCGCCCAGCGGCCGTTGCCGTCCATGACGATGGCGACGTGCCGCGGCACCAGCTCCGCGGGGATCGCGGGCGGGACGGCGCCGTCCCGGTGCGGCTCCGGTGGCGATACGGGCCTGCTCAAACTCGCTCCCTGTCGGTGTCGTCGTGTGACTCGTCGTGCGTTCGGGGGGTCGCGTCCCGCTCCACGTGGCGGAGCGAGCGGATCCCGTGCTCCAGATGCCACTGGAGGTAGGCGGCCACCAGGCCGCTGGTCTCCGCCCGGTGCCGCTGCTCGCTGGCGTCGGCGTACTCCCAGTCGCCGCGCAGCAGCGCCAGCATCAGCGCGAACGTCGGCGGCGCCGGGGTCGCGGCGCCCGGCTGCCGGCAGTTCGCGCAGACCGCGCCGCCCGCCGCGATGGCGAACCCGCGCAGCCCGCCGCGGGTGCCGCAGCGGCAGCACTCGTCCAGCGCGGGCGCCCAGCCGGCGACCGACAGCGAGCGCAGCAGGAAGGCGTCCAGCACGAGCCGGGGGTCGTGGCTGCGCTCGGCGAGGGTGCGCAGCCCGCCGACCAGGAGCAGGAACTGCCGCAGCGCGGGCTCCCCCTCGTCGCCGGCCAGCTTCTCCGCCGTCTCCAGCATCGCCGTCCCCGCCGTGTAGCGGGGGTAGTCGGCGACGAGCGCCTCCCCGTACGGGCGCAGCGTCTCGGCCTGCGTGATGAGGTCGAGGGAGCGCCGCTCGTACAGCTGGAGGTCCACGTGCGTGAACGGCTCCAGCCGCGCGCCGAACCGGGACTTGGTCTTGCGGACCCCCTTCGCCGCGGCGCGGATCCGGCCGGTCCGCCGGGTCAGCACCGTCACGATGCGATCGGCCTCGCCCAGCTTCTGGGTGCGCAGGACGATGCCTTCGTCGCGGTAGAGGGTCACCCGTTCATTCTGACGCACGCCGCGCGATGCCTCGGCGCGGCGTGCGGACATCTCCCCAGGAACTTCACAAGGCGCTCGGACGGTACCGCTGCGCTTCATAACAATCACATACCGTGACCGGATTCGGCCGTGACGTCCCGCCGAAAGTTGTGGCTCGAACCACCCGGAGCTGGCAGCGTTGTGGCATGAGATGCCACATCGTGCCACCGCACATGCTGGAGCGCATCGCCCGCGACGCCGACGATCCGGCCCTCCGCGCCCGCGCCCGCCGTACGCTGGCGCTCACGTCGGCGCAGTTCGCCGAACGCAAGCTGGCCGCGGCCGGAGCCCCCGGCCCCTCGGAGGACTTCGTCCCCGACCGGACCATCGGCGACGCGGGCCACCGCGAGGAGCTGCCCGGCCGCACCGTCCGCTCCGAGGGCGGCCCCGCCACCGGCGACCGGGCCGCCGACCAGGCCTACGACTGGCTCGGCGCGACGTTCGACTTCTTCGAGGCCGCGTACCGGCGCAACTCGATCGACGGCGCCGGCCTGCGGATGGTCTCGACCGTCCACTACGGCGACGACTACGACAACGCCTTCTGGAACGGCGAGCAGATGGTGTACGGCGACGGCGACGGCGTCCTGTTCACCGGCTTCACCGGTCCCCTCGACGTCACCGGGCACGAGCTCACCCACGGGATCACCCAGTACACGGCCAACCTGGAGTACTACGGCCAGGCCGGCGCCCTCAACGAGTCCATGTCGGACGTGTTCGGCTCGCTCATCAAGCAGTGGCATCTCGGGCAGACCGCCGACCGGGCCGACTGGCTCATCGGGCAGGGGCTGCTGGCCGAGGGCGTCAACGGCGTCGCGCTGCGCTCGATGGAGGAGCCCGGCACCGCCTACGACGACCCCCGCCTCGGCAAGGACCCGCAGCCCGCCCACATGGACCACTACGTGGAGACCTACCGCGACAACGGCGGCGTCCACATCAACTCGGGCATTCCCAACCACGCGTTCTACCTCGCGGCGACCGCGCTCGGCGGCAACGCCTGGGAGAAGGCCGGCCGCGTCTGGTACGACACGCTCACCGGAGGCACCCTCGCCGCCGACGCCGACTTCGCGGCCTTCGCCGCCGCGACCGCCGCGACCGCGGGCCGGCTGTTCGGCGCCGGCTCCGCCGAGGCGAAGGCGGTGAACCGCGCCTGGACCGGGGTAGGAGTCTCCATGGAGGCGAACGGATAGCGCAGTGAAAGTGACAGTCGTCCGCAGCGGAGGATTCGCGGGGATCGAGCGGCGCGCCGAGTCCGACAGCGCCAGCGACCCCATGCTGACGCGGCTCGTCCACCGGGTGGACCTGGCGTCGGTCCCCCCGCCGGGCCGGATCCCCGACCAGTTCCTGTACGAGATCGACATCGACGGCGACCGCACCACCGTCGGCGAGGCGCAGCTGCACGGTCCGCTCCGCGAACTGGTCCACCACGTCCTCGGCCGCGCCCGCTGACCCGCGGGCGCGGCCGGGGGCCCGGCCTGCCGGAGACCGCGGGCGCCTCCCAACACCCGCGGCCCCCGGCCCCCTCTCAGGGGTTGCGGTTGATCGTGAACGTGGTCGTCGTGTTCTTGACGTCCTGGTGGTTGTCGCGCAGTTCCAGTCCGGTGAAGGTCGCCGAGCCGACCGCCGGGCCCTGGCCGGGTTCGGGCAGCTCGTTGACCCAGATCCCGAAGCCGGACTTGGCGTCGAACTCGTCACCGCTCTTGTGCGCGCCCGAAATGGCGACGTCCGTGAGGACGGTGTCGGTGATCGGGTTCAGCGGCCGGCCGCCGGAGTACTTGGTCTGGAACATGATCCCGGAATAGGTCGGGTCGACGATGTCGACATCACTGATCCGGATGCCGCGGAACGGGAACTCGCCGGAGAACAGCCACAGCGCCGGGAACGTCTGCTGCCCCCAGAAATGGCCGCCGGCCCGGACGAGCGAGACGTTCTCGAACCTCGTCTGCGGATCCGATTCGAAACCGAGCGCCGGGATGCCGCCGAACTGCAGCGTCCCGATGGTGATGCCGGAGTAGACGAGCGTGTCGGCGATGTGGATGTTGCGGAAGGTGTTGCCTCCTCCGCCGTAGACGGCGAGGCCGGCGGCGCGCCAGGTGAGGAGGGAGGTCAGGTCCTCGTAGACGTTGCCGGTCTCCTGCTCGTTGCGGTTGTCGATCGCGGGGAACAACGCGAAACTGTCGTCGCCGGTGGTGCGGGTCTCGACGTTCGCGACATGGTTGCCGCTGCTGCCGTTGGTGAAGTTCAGGCCGTCCGCCCACGTGTCCCGGATGCGGGAGTTCTTGATCGTGGAATTGTCGACGTTGGTGCCCCAGAAGAGGCAGACGACGTGCTCGGCCCAGATGTCGTCGATGGTCATGTCGCTGACGTTGGAGAAGTCGAACACCTTTCCCGGTCCGTCGATCCGCGAGGTGTAGTTGCCGAAGAACCCGAACCCCGAGAACGCCGAGCCGTTGGCGGACGCCTCCGTCCGGAATCCCGCATCGGTGTTCTGCTGGTTCGGCGGCGTGCGGAACCGGGTGAACCACGGGCCCGCGCCGACGACCTTGACGGCCTTTCCGTACACCTGGAACTTCTGCGCGGTGTCGTAGGTGCCGGGCGGCAGGTAGACGCCGGTGAGGGCGGGGTCCTGGCGCGCCTTGTCGAGGGCGTTCTGGACGTCCTGGTGGGTGAACCCGGCGGGCACCGCGTACTTGGCGGGGTCGGGGTTCGGCTTGGCCTCCGCGAGTTCGGTGTTGACGAAGTCGATGGCGTAGGTGGTGGTGTTGGCCGCGTCCTTCTGCAGCTTGATCTTGCTGCCCGCCGGGACCGTCCGGCCGAGCATCAGGTTCGCCTCGTCGTAGATGTGGCGGGGCGGCCCGGCCCCCGGCGAGTCGCTCGGGCTCGCCTCGGCGCCGTACACCCACGTGTACCGGGACGTCAGGTCGATCGCCTTCAGGAACGTCCCGTCGACGTAGACGTCGAGCGTCGCGTCGATGCCGCCGCCGCCCGCCGCGTCCGGGATGGAGTACCGGGTCACGAGGGTGTTGGTGGCCGCCTTGGCGGTGAACTCGACGCTGCTGCCCGTCGAGTTGAGCGTGACCGCGCGGCGCCCCGACGCCTCGCCCGCCAGGTCACCGACCTTGCGGTTGGGGCCGACGACCGCCGCGCCGCCGCCGAGGACGCCGTCCTCCGCCTCGTACATGTCGAACGGCAGGTGCGCGCCGCGCCCGACGAACAGCGCCTGGGTGGAGGTGTTGTTCGCGCGCTTGACCGGAACTTCGTTGGCGTCGTCGGCGATGACGGTCTTCACCGTGTACCGGCCGTTCGCCGCCGTCCACGTCCCGAGGCCGATGGGGGCGGTGGACGCGCCCGGTGCGAGCGACCCGGTGTACGAGCCGGTCAGCGTCTTGACGGCGGTGTCGCCGTCGAGGACCGCGAGCGTGATCCCGTGGGCGCCCGCGGCCGTCGCCTGCGTGCCGTTGTTCCGGAGCGTCACCGAGAAGGCCACGGCGTCGCCCGCCCGCGGGGTGCCGGGGCTCCAGGTGACGGCCTGCGCCACCAGGTCGGAGCTGGGCACCTGCCCGACCGTGAGCTGCGCGCTCCGGGCGTTGTTGGTCTCGTTCAGTTCGATGTTGTCGTCACCGGCGTCGGCCTTGGCGGCGACGGTGTAGGAGCCCGCGTCCCGAGTGCCGATCGAGGCCGACACCGTGGTGGACGCGCCCGCCGCCAGCTCGCCGACCGGGGCGGTCGCGGCCTTCTCGTCGCCGATCAGGAAGTCGAGGCCGCTCGCGTCGGCCGTGCCCGTCCCGATGTTCTTCACGGTCGCCCGGAGGGTGACGGCGTCGGTCTCGACCGGTGAGGCCGGCGTCCAGGAGACGTCCGTGACGGTCAGGTCGGGGGTCGGCGCGGGCGTCCCGATCACCTGGAACTCGGCGGCCTGGGCTCCGGGCGCTCCGGAGTTGGAGGTGAACTTCAGCTGGATCTCGGCCGCGGTCGCCACGACCGGGATCGTGGCCGTGTTCCCGGTCGCGGGGCTGAACGTGTAGGCGGCGGACGGCTTGATCGTCGTGAACGGCGCCTTGGGGCCGCTCCGGCCGAGCACCTCGATCGTCTGGGTGCGGGTCGCCCAGGCGGCGTCCGGGTTCAGCTTCACCACGACGAACGTGAGGTCGGCCTTGGCTCCGAGGTTGACCGTGAGGGTGGCCGGATAGGCGCCCGGACCCGACTCCCAGTACGTCGCCACGTCGTTGTCGTTGGCATTGGCCTCGACGAACGAGTACACGTGCGACGACGCGGTGATCGGCTTCCCGGCGGCGAGGTTCGTCCCGCCGCCCTGGCCCTGCCTGGTCACGACGTTGCTGTTGGGCGAGACGTTGCCCGCCGCGTCCCGCGCCCGCACGAAGTAGGAGACGGTCGCCGTGCCGGGCTGGTCGTCGGTGTAGGTGAGGACGCCGCCGGCGACGCTCGCGCGCTTCTCGCCGTTGGCGTAGACGTCGTACCCGGTCACGCCGACCGCGTCCGACGAGGCGTTCCAGGTCAGCTTGATCTTCCCGGCGGACGGTTCGCTGAACGCCAGCCCGGTCGGCGCGGTCGGCGCGGTCTGGTCGCCGGTGGACGGCCCGTAGACCTCCAACTCCGACAGCTGCCCGGCGGGCCAGCCGGTGTTGGCGGTGATGCGGACGCGCAGGTACCGGGTGGGCGTGGACGTGTAGGCCAGCGTGACGGTGTTCTGCGCCGCCGGGTCGAACACGCGCCCGGCGGAACCGACGAGGTCGGTGTAGGTCGTCCCGTCCGTGCTGCCCTGCACGGAGAGCGTCTGGGTGCGCGTCCCCCAGTCGGCGGTCGGGAGCTTGAGGACGACCTTGTCCGTGCTGACGGACGCGCCGAGGTCGACCTGGATCCACTGCGGGAACGCGTTGTTCGCGCTCTCCCAGTAGGTGGCCTGGTTCCCGTCGTTGACGTTCGACGCGGTGTACCGGCCGTTGGAGCTGCTCGCGGAGACGGTCCTGCCGGCGGCCAGGTTCGGTTCGGCCGCCGCCGCGGGCGCCGCCGCCGGGCCGGTCAGCCCGGCGGCGGCCAATGCCGCGGCCAGCAGGATGCGGAGGGACTTCGGTCTCATCGCTGGTGTTCTCCCTTTCGGTGGGGGTGGGGGCACCTGCCTGGGAGGAGCGGCAGAGATCTGGGGCGGCCCTATCGGCGTAGCCAGGCGGCCCTGTCAGCGCAGCCGGGCGGCCATGTCAGCGCAGCCAGGCGGCCGTGTCGGGCGGGAGCTGCCCGTCCGGGAGCGGGCCGCTCGCCAGCAGGACCTCGCCGGTGAGCGGCACCGGCGCGTCGCCGAGGTTCAGCACGCAGGTCAGGCCGGAGTCGCGGGCGAAGGCGAGGACGCCGTCCGCCGACGGGAGCCAGGTGAGCGTGCCGTCGCCGAGGTGCTCGCGGCGCAGCGCCAGGGCGTCCCGGTAGAGGCTCAGCATCGAGCCGGGGTCGGCGTCCTGCGCCTCGACGGTGAGGTCCTTCCAGTCGGGCGGCTGCGGGAGCCACGGGTCGCCGCCGAACCCGAACGGCGGCTCGTCCCCCGACCACGGCAGCGGGACGCGGCAGCCGTCGCGGCCCGGGTCGGTGTGGCCGGAACGGGTCCAGATGGGGTCCTGGCGCAGGTCGTCGGGGAGGTCCTCGAACTCCGGGAGCCCGAGTTCCTCGCCCTGGTAGAGGTAGACGGCGCCGGGCAGCGCCATCGCCAGCAGCGCGGCGGCCCGCGCGCGGCGGACGCCGAGGGCCCGGTCGGTCGGCGCGCCGTGCCGGCGGTCCTGCAGGTCGAACGAGGTGTCGGCGCGGCCGTACCGGGTCACCGGGCGGACGACGTCGTGGTTCGACAGCACCCAGGTGGGCGGCGCGCCGAGCGGGACGTGCGTCGCGAGCGTCGTGTCGATCACCTTCCGCAGCGCGTCCGGTTCGAGCGCGCAGTTGAGGAAGTCGAAGTTGAACGCGGTGTGCATCTCGTCCGGGCGCAGGTAGCGGGCGAACCGCTCCTGGTCGGGCAGCCACACCTCGCCGACGAGCATCCGGCCCGGGTAGGCGTCGGTGACCTTGCGCCAGCCCCGGTAGATCTCGTGGACGCCGTCCCGGTCGGTGTAGGGGTCGCGGCCGTCGGGCGCGGCGTCGGGGTCCTTCACCAGCAGGGCGGCCGAGTCGATGCGGATGCCGTCCACGCCGCGGTCGTACCAGAACCGCAGGACGTCGTGGAACTCGTGGACGACGTCGGGGCTGTTCCAGTTGAAGTCGGGCTGCTCGGGCGCGAACAGGTGCAGGTACCAGTCGCCGTCCGGCAGCCGGGTCCAGGCCGGCCCGCCGAAGATCGACTGCCAGTCGTTGGGCGGGCCGCCGTCCCGGCCGCGGCGGAACCAGAACCGGTCCCGCTCCGGCGAGCCGGGCCCCGCGGCGACCGCGTCCCGGAACCACGCCGACTCGTGCGAGGAGTGGTTCGGCACCACGTCCAGGATGATCCGCAGGCCGGCCGCGTGCGCCTCCGCGATCAGCGCCTCCGCCTCGGCGAGCGTGCCGAACACCGGCGCGACGTCCCGGTAGTCGGCGACGTCGTAGCCGCCGTCCGCCATCGGCGACGGGTACCACGGGTTCAGCCACAGCGCGTCCACGCCGAGGCCCGCGAGGTAGGGCAGCCGGTCGCGCAGGCCGGCGAGGTCGCCGACGCCGTCGCCGTTCCCGTCGGCGAAACTGCGCGGGTAGACCTGGTAGATCACCGCGCCGCGCCACCACGTTTCGGGCATGCTGACAACTCCTTAGAGAGAAAGGTGCGGGACGGGGAAGGGGGTCAGCCCTTCAGCCCGCCCGCCGTGAGACCGGCCATGATGTGCCGCTGGAACACGAAGAAGACGACGATGGTGGGCACGCTCGCGATCACGAGCGAGCCGATCAGCACGTTCTGCGGGACCTGCACGGCGAGGGACGCGATCGCGACGCTGATCGTCTTGCGCCCGGTGTCGGGCAGCACGAGCAGCGGCCAGACGAAGTCGCGCCACACGTTCACCACCGTGAAGATCGACACGACGCCGAGGATCGGCCGCGACACCGGCAGCACGATCGACCACAGGATCCGGGCGGGCGCGGCCCCGTCCACCTCGGCGGCGTCCAGCAGCTCGGTGGGGATCGAGTCGAAGAACCGCTTGAGCAGGAAGATGTTGAACGCGTTCGCGGCGGCCGGCAGCCAGATCGCCCACGGGGTGTTCAGCAGGTTGACGTGGAAGATCGGCAGGTCCTTCACGGTCAGGTAGGCGGGCAGCAGGATCACCATCGGCGGGATCATCAGCGTGGCGAGCATCCCGCCGAGGACCGCCCTGCCGAGGATCGGCCGCAGCTTCGACAGCGCGTACGCGGCGGCGACGTCCACCCCGAGGGTGAACAGCCACGCCCCGAACGCGTAGAGCGTCGTGTTCCACAGGTACTTGCCGAGGTCGAGCTGCCGCCACGCCTCCCGGTAGCCGCTCAGGTCGAGGCTGTGCGGGAACACGCTCGGCGGGACGTCGGCCAGCTCGTCCGGCGACTTCATCGCGCCGGTGACCATCCAGTACAGCGGGAAGACGAACACGAACGTGAACGTCACGAAGACGGTGGTGAAGACCGTCCAGTAGACGGCCTTGCCGCGCCGGGTGCCGAGGGTGTGCGGCGAGACGAGGGTCCGCGTCTCCGGCATCGCGCTACCTCGCTTCCTCGCGCGAGACGCGCAGGTAGACGACGGAGAACACGATCAGGACGAGCATGAGCATCAGCCCGAGCGCGCCACCTCCGCCGAAGTTCGTGAAGTTGAACGCGTACTGGTACATCAGGTACGCGACGGTGACGGTGGCGTCCTCGGGGCCGCCGCCGGTGAGCAGGAACGGCTCGATGAACACCTGCATGGTCGCGATGATCTGCAGCAGGAGCATCACGAGCAGGATCAGCTTCGTCTGCGGGATGGTGATGTGCCGGATCCGGCGGAACAGCCCGGCGCCGTCCAGCTCCGCCGCCTCGTACAGCTCGCCGGGGATCGTCTGCAGCGCGGCGAGGTAGATCAGCGTGCCGCTGCCGAGGTTCATCCAGGTCGACACGATCACCAGCGACACGAGCGCGGTGTCGGTGGAGTCGAGCCAGCTCAGCCCCGGCAGCTGGAAGAAGCCGAGGATCTGGTTGAACAGGCCCGGCCCCGGGTCGTAGAACCACGTCACCTGCTCACCCGAGGGGAGTGGGCTTGCGACTCACGACTGCCCCTGACTGGAGGACGGTCACGCGGCCGCATCAGGCGTGTTGACGAACGCCCACGCCGTGCGTGCGCGTCTCGCGACGTTCACGGCGGCGATGTGGTCGGCCGGGCCAGCGAGCCCGCAGACCACGCAAATGAAGTCGTCCCGGGTGGGACGGTTCTTGCGACAGATGTGCCCGCAGCGCGGACACCTTTGGGAGGTAAAGGCCGGATCCACGTCCAACACCGGCACGCCGACGCGGCGGGCTTTGTAGGCGATGAACTCGCCGAGTTGGTGAAACGGCCAGGACGACAGGGTGGCCCGCTGGTGCCGCTTGAGCCGTACCCGGTCGCGGATGCCTTGGAGATCCTCCAGGGCGATACCGCGTCCGGTGCGTTGGGCATCGGCCACCAATGTCTTGGCGATCTTATGGTTCGTGTGCGCGGCGTGCCGGGACTCCCGGCACGCCCGCCGCTTCAGCTTCCGCTTGGCAGACTTGGTGCCCTTGGCCTGCAACTCGGCACGGGCCCGGGCCATGCGC
Organism: Actinomadura sp. NPDC049382; assembly: GCF_040677125.1. Taxonomy (NCBI): domain Bacteria; kingdom Bacillati; phylum Actinomycetota; class Actinomycetes; order Streptosporangiales; family Thermomonosporaceae; genus Actinomadura; species Actinomadura sp. NPDC049382. Next base: position 113,217 of record NZ_JBFARO010000013.1, on the reverse strand, counting down.
CGCCGATACCGCTGCAAGCCTCGCCCCTGGTGATTGCCGCCATCGGACGTTGTTGCCAGGTTGGCGATGCCGCGATCCACCCCCAGCCAGTCGACCGGGTTGGTGTTCAGCGGAGCCTCTGGCACCTCACAGGTAGCGACAATGAACCACTTACCGTCACGGCGCACCAGATCGCTCTCACCCTTCCGATACTCGGCCAGAGTCTTGAGCTGTGACGGCTCACCAGTGAAGGCGACATCCTTCATCCGGCCCCGGATGGTCCAGATCGACACCGTCCGGGCATCCATCTGCCATGACAAACACCGATCGTCAAACGCCTGCGCGGCATTGACGCGGAAGGTGATCGGTCTATTTTCAGCCTTGGCCCGGCGCGCTGCCCCTATCCCGCCGAACAGCCCCACCTCGATCTGGGCGCGTAGTGCCGTGTAGGCGTCGGCAACCTTCCGTATGACATGTATGGCGGGCTGCGCGGACAGTCCTCGTTCTTTTACTTCCCTGTACAGGAGCTTCTGGAGCTCGATCCGAGAGAACACCCTCCGCTGGAACGCTTCCCGTGAGACGAAGTCGGCGGCAAGGTTGCACGCGCTCAGGGTCGCCGCCAGCGCCGTCGCTTGCTCGGGCGACGGTAGTAGCTTGACCTGTACCACCAACTTCACGGAGCAGAACCTATCAGTCACATGAAGTAACCATACTCAGAGTTCGAAAATTTGTTCGGTGAAGTACCAGCCGCCCTGGTTCTTCGCGCTCAGCTCGGCGTAGCCGACGATCCCGTCGCCGAGGGCGCTGATCTTCTTGGCGGCGTCGCGGGCCTCGGTCCAGGTCTTGGGCGGCGCGTCCGGGTTCAGGCCGGCCTTCTTGAACAGCGCCCGGTTGCAGAACAGGCCCATCGTGTAGTTCTGCCTCGGCAGCCCGTACACCTTGCCGCCGTCCTTGAGGACCTGCGTGACGGCCGGGTCGAGGTTCGGGTTCTGCTTGACCTGGCCGAGGTACGGGGTGATGTCGGCGGCTTGGCCGTGCGCGACGATGCTCTGGACGTCGGTGAAGTAGACGTAGAAGACGTCCTCCATCTGCCCGCCCGCCAGTTTCGCCTGGAAGGTCTGCGGGTCGATGCAGGGGAACGCGTCCTTGCCCTCGACCGTGATGTTGGGGTGCAGCTTTTGGAACGCGGCGACGTCCTCGTTCCACTCCTTGCGCTGGGCCTCCTGGCTCTTGGCCGGCATGCAGCCGACCGTGATCGACACCTTGGTGCCGGCGTCCAGGGGCGCGGTGTCCTTGCCACCGGAGCCGTCCCCGCCGCAGCCGGCGGCGGTCGCGCCGAGAACGGCCGTGAGCAGGGTGGCGAGAATCCGGGATCTCATGGGGGTTCCTCCTGGGCCGTCGGGTCGGCCAATTGCGAGGAACATACATAGACCAACAACTCAATGCAATAGCTGAATGAACATACGCAAAAAGCCGACAGTGAGAACGGTCCAGCGGCGTAAACGGGTGCAGAACGACGAAAGCCGCCCTGCGGGAGGGCGGCTTTCGGACGTCCGGAGATCAGGCGGCGCGCACGGGCGCGGTGGAGGCGCGGACGACCAGCTCCGGCTCGTAGAGCAGCTCCTCGGCGGACACCGAGGCGCCCTCCACCTGGTTCACCAGCAGCGTGACCGCCGCGCGGCCGATGGCCTCGATCGGCTGCCGGACGGTGGTGAGCGGCGGGTTCACGCAATTCATGAACGCCGAGTCGTCGTAACCGACGACCGAAACGTCGCCCGGCACCGACATGCCGAGGCGCCGGACGGCGCGGATCACGCCGAGCGCGAGCGGGTCGCTGGCGCAGATGATGCCGGTGACGCCGTCGCGGATCAGCCGCCCGGTGACGGCCTGGCCGCCCTCCAGGGAGAACATGCTGCGCCGGATCCAGGCGTCCGGCAGCTCGACGCCCGCGCGCTCGGCGGCGGCGCGGACCGCGGCGAGCTTGCGGCTGGACGGCACGTGGTCGGCCGGGCCGAGGACGGCGCCGATCCGCTCGTGCCCGAGCGACAGCAGGTGCGCGAACGCCTGCTCGGCGGCCACCGCGTCGTCGGTCGAGACCTGCGGGAAGCTGAGCTCGTCGGCGGCCGCGTTGACCAGCACGACGGGCAGCCGCACGTCGAGCAGCCGGTGGTAGTGGTCGTGCGGCGCGTCGGCCTCGGCGTACAGGCCGCCGGCGAACACCACCCCGGACGCCTGCTGCTGCAGGAGCATCTCGACGTAGTCGGCCTCCGACAGGCCGCCCGGGGTGAGCGTGCACAGCACCGGCGTGAACCCGCGCTGGGCGAGGGCGCCGCCGACGACCTCCGCCAGCGCGGGGAAGATCGGGTTGCCGAGCTCGGGCAGCACGAGGCCGACCAGCCGGGCCCGCTCGCCCCGCAGCTGGGTGGGGCGCTCGTAGCCGAGCACGTCGAGGGCGGTGAGGACGGCCGCGCGGGTCGCGTCCGACACGCCGGGCTTGCCGTTCAGGACCCGGCTGACGGTGGCCTCGCTGACCCCGACCTTCTTGGCGACCTCGGCCAGTCGACGTGTCATGCCGAAACTATACGACGCGATCGCGCAAGCCGCTTACGCTTCTTGCGCGCGGGCCACCCGGTTCACGGCGGACAGGATCGCCTTGAGGGACGCGGTCACGATGTTGCCGTCGATGCCGACGCCCCACACCGTCGTGCCGTTCACGTCGCACTCGACGTAGGCGGCGGCGCGCGCGTCGCCGCCCGCGCTCATCGCGTGCTCGGCGTAGTCCAGCACCCGCACGTTGACCCCGATCGTGGCGAGCGCGTCCTCGAACGCCGAGACCGGGCCGTTGCCGACGCCCTCGATCTCGCGGATCTCGCCGTCGACGCGGACGTCGCAGCTGAGCGCGTCCTTCTCGTCCACCCGGGACGTGGCGCGGTGCGCCAGCAGCCCGGCGCGCGGCCCGTTGCCGAGGAACTCGGCCTCGAAGATCTCCCACATCCGCTCCGGCGTGACCTCGCCGCCGGCGCTGTCGGTGTGCTCCTGCACCACCCGGGAGAACTCGATCTGCAGCCGGCGCGGCAGCTCCAGGGAGTGCTCGGTCTTCATGATGTAGGCGACGCCGCCCTTGCCGGACTGGCTGTTCACCCGGATCACGGCCTCGTACGTCCGGCCGACGTCGTGCGGGTCGATCGGCAGGTACGGGACCTCCCAGCGGTACGCCTCCACCGGGGTCCCGGCGGCCTCGGCGTCGCGCCGCAGGTGGTCGAAGCCCTTGTTGATGGCGTCCTGGTGGGAGCCGGAGAAGGCGGTGTAGACCAGGTCGCCGCCGTAGGGGTGCCGCTCGTGGACGGGCAGCTGGTTGCAGTACTCGACGGTCCGCCGGATCTCGTCGATGTCGGAGAAGTCGATCTGCGGGTCGACGCCCTGGGTGAACAGGTTCAGGCCGAGGGTGACCAGGCAGACGTTGCCGGTGCGCTCGCCGTTGCCGAACAGGCAGCCCTCGATGCGGTCGGCGCCCGCCATGTAGCCGAGCTCGGCGGCGGCGACGGCCGTCCCGCGGTCGTTGTGCGGGTGCAGCGACAGGACGACCGAGTCCCGGTAGGCCAGGTTCCGGTTCATCCACTCGATCTGGTCGGCGTACACGTTCGGCGTCGCCATCTCGACGGTCGCCGGCAGGTTGACGATGACCTTGCGGTCCGGGGTCGGCCTCCACACGTCGTTGACGGCGTTGCAGACCTCGACGGCGTACTCCAGCTCGGTGCCGGTGAACGACTCCGGCGAGTACTGGAAGTAGATCTCGGTGTCGCCCATGTCCTCGGCGAGCTTGGCGCACAGCTTGGCGCCCTCGACGGCGATCGCGGTGATGCCGTCCCTGTCCTGCCCGAACACGACGCGGCGCTGCAGCGTGCTGGTCGAGTTGTACAGGTGCACGATGGCCTGCTTGGCGCCGCGCACCGACTCGAAGGTCCGCTCGATCAGTTCCGGCCGGGCCTGGGTCAGCACCTGGATGACGACGTCGTCGGGGATCCGGCCCTCGTCGATGATCTGCCGGACGAAGTCGAAGTCGGTCTGGCTCGCCGCCGGGAAGCCGACCTCGATCTCCTTGTAGCCCATCCGTACCAGCAGCTCGAACATCTTGAGCTTGCGGTGGGCGTCCATCGGGTCGATCAGCGCCTGGTTGCCGTCCCGCAGGTCGACCGCGCACCAGCGCGGCGCCTCGGTGATGACGGCGTCCGGCCAGGTGCGGTCGGACAGCTTGACCGGGGCGAAGGGGCGGTAGCGCTGGAAGGGCATACCGGAGGACTGCTGTTGCGGATACATCCGTTGAGATCTCTCTGCTCGAACCTCGCGGCCGACGTCCACGTCAAAGTCCCGCAGCGAGGGAGCCGACCTGTCTTACAGGCCCCCGCTGCGGCCGCTAAGGAGGAGCAGCTCACGCAACACGTCCGCCAACGTAACAGATGCCATCCGGGTTGCGGAAACCCAGGTCCGCATGTTGAGACAACAGCGGCCTCCTCCGTCTCATCGCAACGCCTCCCGGCGCGCGGGTCATTCCCCCGGGACGGTCAGGGGACGAGGACGGAGAGGCAGGTCACGCAGCCGTCGAGGGCCTCGAACTCGCTGATGTCCACGCTGGTGACGCGCAGCCCGTCCGCCGCCAGCCGCGCCGCCGTGCGAGGCGCCGAGGCCGCCATCAGGACGTGGTCGGGCCCGAGCGGCACCACGTGGGCGCCCGCCGGCTCGGGCGCGACGCGCAGGCTCGGCAGCGCGGAGGTGTCCACCAGTTCGGGCCGGCCGATCAGGCCGCCGTCCGGCAGCGCGGTCACCGCCGACTTCAGGTGCAGGCAGCCGCGCGTGTCCACCGGCACGACCCGCCGCCCGCCCAGCAGCCGTGCCAGCGCGCAGATGCCCTCCTCGTTGGTGCGGGCGCCGCGGCCCGCGTAGACGGTGCCGCCGACGCTCAGCACGTCGCCGCCGTCCAGGGTGCCGGGCGGCTCGATCCGCTCGATCCGCAGGCCCAGCTCGCGCGCCGCCCGCTCGGCACCGGGCAGCTCGCCCCGGCGGCGCTCCTCCCCCGACCGGCACACGATCGCCAGGTCGCCGGCGACGACCAGGGCGTCCTCGACGAACACGGCGTCGGGCAGGTCGTCGGCGGGCGGCACGGCGCGCACCGACCAGCCCGCCGAGCGCAGCGCCGCGACGTAGGCGGCGTGCTGGCGCGCCGCGAGCGCGGCGTCCACCGGGCGGCGGGTCGCGTGGGTGACGATGCCCTCGGCGATCCGCGGGCCGGGAGCCCGGACGAGCGCCGTTCCGGCGGCGGGCATGTCAGCGCGCCGCGCCCTCGGTGGTCACGATCACGCCCAGCGCGTACGCCGGGGACATGCCGAGCAGGTCGGCGATGCCGTGCAGGGCCTGCCGCTCGCCGTCACCGAGCGGCCCGTCCGCCAGCCCGATCCGGACGGCCTGCGCGAGGAACCACTCCTTGGCCTCCACCGCGAGCTGCGCGCCGGCGTGCACGACCTCCCGCTGCAGGAACGTGCGGCGCAGCGCGAGGTCGGCGTCGATCGCGGCGGCGTCGTAGTCCGGCTCGCCGTACCCGCTGACGGTGGCGATCGCGCGGGCGCGGGCCGCGGGGGCGGCCGGGTCGCCGGCCCGCAGCACCAGGGCGGCGGCCGCCCGCATGCCCGCGGCCAGGGTCTCCCCCAGCTGCCGCGCGGTCGGCGTGCGCAGCGCCGCGACCGGGAACCGGCCCTTGCAGGTGCGGCATTCCACCGCGTGGGAGAGCCGCCACAGCGGCACCACCGGGACGAAGAACACCGAGAGCCAGCGGCGCCCGGCGCGCCTGCGGTAGGCGCGGTCGCCGCCGCACTGCGGGCAGTGGAACGTCCCCTCGCTGACGGTACGGAACACCGCCGTCAGCCCGAAAACGAGCAACACCGGGGATCTCCTCCCATAACGGACTCTGTCCAAAGTACCGACCCGGCGCCGCCGCCGTGGCCGTCCCGGTCCAGGCGCGTCCTGCCTTTACGCTGGGTTCATGACCGGTGACCTGGGTTCCGACGCGGGCCGCGCGCAGCCGCGCCCGTCCTTCCTGCCGCCCGTCGACGGCTACCCGCCGCCCGCCGGCGAGCCCGCCCCGGACGCGTACGCCGCACCGGAGCCGGCCCCGGCGCGCGGCGGCGCCCTGTGGATCCTCGCGCTGATCGCCGCCGCGTCGGCGCTGCTGGTGTCGGCGTTCCTGCCGTGGGCGCACGCGGCGGTCGCCGTCGAGCTTTTCGGCCGCACGCTCAGCCGCGACCTCGGCAGCGTCGCCGGCATCGACGCCGACGACATGGTCCTCGCCGTCCCGGTGCTGGCGGTCATCGCGATCGCGCTCGCCTGCTGGGACCTGATCGGCCGGGACGCGCGGATCGGCGGGCTCGCCGCCGTCCCCGGCACGCTGGCCCTGCTGGTGTGCGGCATCTTCGTGCTGCGGCTCGGGGACGTCCGCGACGACCTCCCCGAGACCGGCCTTGACCTCGGCTACCAGATCACCGTCCGCTACGGCTGGTACCTCGCGGTCGTGGCGTCCCTGTTCGTGGTCGGCTTCAGCCTCGCCCGCCCCATCGGCGCGCGCGCGGCGCGCTCCCAGAGCCCCGACCAGTACGCCTACCAGTACCAGCCGCAGGAGCAGTACCAGCCGCAGTTCGCCTACCCCGACCAGCCGGCCGATGGCGCCGCCTGGCCCGACGAGGACCAGGCATGGGGCCGCCGCCAGGACGCGCCGGAAGAAACCCCGGAACCGGAGCCCGCGCCGGAACCGAAACCGGAGGCGAAACCAGATCAGTACCACTCTGGGGGGACGACCCCCCAGACCCCCCGGCAGGAGCAGGACTGACCGCCGCCCTCCGCTCCGCCGGAGCTCCGCCACGGGCGGAGGTCAGTCGTAGAAGCCGAGCCTGCGGAGCTGCTTGGGGTCGCGCTGCCAGTCCTTCAGGACGCTGACGCGCAGGTCGAGGAAGACCTTGGTGCCGAGCAGCGCCTCGATCTGCCGGCGCGCCGCCGCGCCGACCTCGCGGAGCCGGGCGCCCTTGTGGCCGATGATGATGCCCTTCTGGCTGGACCGCTCGACGTACAGGTGCGCGTAGACGTCCACGAGGTCGCGGCCCTCGCGCGGCGCCATCTCGTCCACCACCACGGCGATCGAGTGGGGCAGCTCGTCGCGGACGCCCTCCAGCGCCGCCTCCCGGATCAGCTCGCTGATCAGGACCTGCTCGGGCTCGTCGGTGAGGTCGCCCTCCGGGTAGAGCGGCATGCCCTCCGGCAGGTGGGAGATCAGCAGGTCGCCCACGAGGCCGACTTGGAAGCCGTCCGCGGCCGAGCACGGCACGATGTCGGCGAACTCGCCGAGGCGGCCGACGGCGAGGAGCTGCTCGGCGACCTGCTCGGGCGTCGCGAGGTCGGTCTTCGTGACGATCGCCACCACGGGCGTCTTCTTCACGCCCGCCAGCTCGCGCGCGATGTACTTGTCGCCGGGCCCCACGGGCTGGTCGGCGGGGACGCAGAACCCGATCGCGTCCACCTCGGTCAGCGTGGACCGGACGAGGCTGTCCAGCCGCTCCCCGAGCAGCGTCCGCGGCTTGTGCAGGCCGGGCGTGTCGACGATGACCAGCTGCGCGCCGGGCCGGTGCACGATCCCGCGGATGGCCCGCCGCGTCGTCTGCGGGCGGCTGCTGGTGATCGCGACCTTGGTCCCGACGAGGGCGTTCATCAGGGTCGACTTGCCCACGTTCGGCCGCCCGATGAAGCACGCGAACCCCGCCCGGTGCCCCTCGGGCGCCCCGTTTCCCACACTGGTCATCCCCCAATTGTCGCCCACCCGGCGGGGCGGACGGCACGTCCGGTCAGGCGGCGGGGGTACCGAGGCGGCCGAGGGACGCACGGGCCTTGTCGGTCCACTGGACGGCGCCGAGGCGGTCGGCGACCTCGGCGGCCTTGCGGTAGTGGGCGGCGGCCGTCTCGGCGGGGCGCTCCAGGAACAGCGCGAGGTCGCCGAGGATCTGCGCGACGGGGCCGATCGTGGCGGCGGCGGTGGCGCCGCCGCTGACGTGCTCCTCATACGGCTGGAGCGCCGCGTAGGCCCGTTCCGCCAGGTCGCGGTCGCCGAGGGCCATCGCGCGCAGTGCCCGGATCGACATGGTGAGGTCGAAGAAGTAGTCGAGCCGGACGGGCCCCGCGCCGGCGGCGGCCCGCCGCGCCTCGGCGGTGCGGCCGGCGGCGGCCAGGGCGAGGGCGTACACGTCGGCGGTGGCCTCGACGTGGCCCCACTGCCGGTGCAGCCAGGCGGCGCCGTCCACCAGCTCGCCCTCGCGGCCCTGGCCGAGCCGCAGGCAGAACAGCCCGACGAAGACCATGCCGCGCTCGCTGAACCAGATGCCGGTCCGGCCGATGGCGCCGCCGACCTCCTCGTAGGTGCGCTCGGCCGCGTCGAACCGGGCGGCGAAGGCGTGCACGAGCCCGGCGTACCAGCCGGCGATCTTCGCGAGCAGCGGCAGCCCGTACCGGTCGGCGAGCCGCCGCCCCTCCGCCAGGTGCCGGTGCGCGGTGGGCAGGTCGAGGGCGGCGACGGCGCACTGCTGGAGCTGCAGGTGCGCGAGGACGCGGTAGGTGCCGAGGTCGTGCGCGGCGGCGAGGTCGAGCAGCTCGGCGGCGATCCGGGTGCGGCGGGCGAGGCCGTCGGCGGTGCGGTAGCCGTTGACGTAGCCGCCGTTGAGCGCGGCGGCGAGCAGCTCCGGGACGCCGAGCCCGCGGGCCGTGGCGATGGCCTCCTCGGACGCGGTGAGCCCGCGGTCGTCCTGCTCGCCCTCCAGCTCCATCGCGAGCGTGGTCAGCAACCGGACCCGCAGCTCCGGCTCGTCGGCGGGGAGCCGGTCGAGGGCCTCGCCCGTCGCCTCGACCACGGCGCGGTCGACGGTCCCGTACTCGCGGCTCGTCCACAGGGTCGGAACGTCGAAGCTCGTGATGATCCGGGCGAGCAGCCGGACGTCGCCGAACGCGCGGGCGTCGGCGATGGCGGCCAGCCGCCGCTCCCGCGCGGCGACGACCTGCCCGGACAGCGCGCCCGCGCGGATCGCGGCGGCCTCCGCCGCCAGCCGCTCGCCGGTCGCGGCGGGCCCCTGCGCGCGCAGCGCGCCGACGGCGCGGGCCCACAGGTCGGCGGCGGCGCCGTGGGCGAAGCGGGCCTCGGCCGCCGCCGCGGCGCGGCGCGCGTACCGGACGGCCTTCGCCGGGTCGGCGCCCGACTCCAGGTAGTGGTGCGCGATCGCGGCGGCCTCGTCGGGCGTGTGCCGTTCGAGGGCGGCGGCGACGCGGCCGTGCAGCCGGACGCGGCGGGCCTGCGACAGCCCGGCGTAGAGGGTGTCACGGACGAGCGCGTGCGCGAACCGCATCCGGCCGGGCGCCGGCTCGACGACCAGGCCGCTGTCCAGGCCCGCCTCGACGGCGTCGACCACCGTGTCGTCGTCGCCGGCGAGGTCGGACAGGACGCGCAGGTCGGCGTCCCGGCCGATGACGGCGGCGTCCCGCAGCACGGCCTGCGCCGGTTCCGGCAGCCGCGCGATCCGGCGGCGCAGCACGTCGCCGACCCCGGCGGGCACCCGGCGGGTGGCGGCGGGCAGGCCCTCGGCGTCCAGGAGCCGGGCGGTCTCGCGGGTGAAGAACGGGTTGCCGCCGGTCCGCTCGGCGATCGCGGCGACCTCCGCGTCGTCCAGGCGGGCGGCGCAGGCGCCGCGGACGAGGGCGGCGGTCTCGTCCGGCGACAGGCCGGCGAGGTCGATCCGTGCGGGCTCGTGCCGGGCGAGGGCGGCCAGCGCGCCGGCGAGCCCGTCGCCGGCCTCCGTCCGCCGGAAGGTGGCCACCAGCAGGACGGGCCGGTCCCGCAGCCGCTCGGCCAGCCGGACGAGCAGCGCGAGGGTCTCCTCGTCCGCCCAGTGGAGGTCGTCCAGGACGAGCAGCAGCGGCGCCGCGACGGCGAGCCCGGCGAGGTAGTCGCCGACGGCGAGGTGGAGCCGGAACCGGCCCATGCTGACGTCGGCGTCGCCGCGCCCGGTGGCGGCGTCGTCCAGCAGCGGGCCGAGCCGGGCGGCCAGGCCGGCCTCGGGCGGCGCGGCGGCGGCGAGGCCGCGCAGCAGCTCGGCCCAGGGCCAGGCCGCCGGGGCGCCGCCGGTCTCGGGCGCCCGGCCCCACGCGCACGTCCAGCCCCGCTCAGCGAGGCCGCCCGCGAACCGCTCGGCGAGCGCGGTCTTGCCCATGCCCGCGTCGCCGCCGACGAGGACGACGCCGCCCCGGCCGGCCGCGGCGGCGTCGGCCGCGCCTTCCAGCCTCGCGAGTTCCCGCACGCGCCCGACGAAGGCCGGGTGCTCCGCCGGGGGCGCGGGCGCGATCCGCAGCACCGGGCGCGCGGGCGCCGGCTCCCCCAGCGCGGGGGCCTGCGCCAGGATGTCGGCTTCGAGGCGGCGCAGCGCGGGGCCGGGGTCGACGCCGAGCTCCTCGGTCAGGGCGGCGCGGGCGCGGCGGAGGGCGGCGAGGGCGTCGCCCTGGCGCCCGGCGCGGTAGAGGGCGAGGGCGAGCAGCCGCCACGCCTCCTCGCGCAGCGGGTCGGCGGCGGCGTGCGCCTCCAGGTCCGGGACGGCCTCGGCGGCGGCCCCGAGCCGGAGCGCGGCCTCGGCGCGGCGCTCCACGGCGATGCGGCGGCGCTCCTCCAGCCGCGCGGCCTCGGCGGCGGCCCACGGCAGCCCGGCGAACTCGGCGTAGGCGGGGCCGCGCCACTCGGCGAGGGCGGCCTCGGCGCTGCGCCGGGCCTCCGCCGGGTCAGTGTCCAGCAGCGCCGCGGACGCGTCGATCAGCGCGTCGAACCGCCACGCGTCGACGGCGCCGTCCGGCAGCCGCAGCGCGTACCCGGGCGGCTCGGTGGTGAGGATCCGCGCGGGGGTGCGGGGCGGCCGGTCCGGTTCCAGGGCGCGGCGCAGGTGCGACACGAACGACTGGAGGCCGGCGGCGGCGCGGGGCGGGGGCGCGGCGGCCCACAGGTCCTCGACGAGCCGGTCCGCGGGCACCATCCGGCCGCGCGCGGCGACGAGCCGGGCGAGCACGGAGCGCTGCCGGGGCCCGCCGAGGTCGGCGGGCGCTCCCGCCACCTCCGCGCCGAAGGCCCCGAGCACGCGTACGACAGGCGACATGTCCCGATCAGCCTAACCGGGACATGTCCGCCCATCGTGATCACTCCCCCGGTTACGCGCGGCTGGGTTCGGGCTCCCGTTCGGCCGCCCCGGCGGGCGCGGCGCCGCCGTGCACGTCGATGCGCGGCAGGACCCGGCCGAGCGGCCCCGGCAGCCACCAGTTCGCCCGGCCGAGCAGCGACATCGCGGCGGGCACCAGCACCAGCCGGACGACGGTCGCGTCCAGCGCCACCGCGACCGCGAGCCCCACCCCCATCTGCTTGACGATCAGTCCGGGGTCGGCGGCGAAGCCGAGGAACACCGCCACCATGATCAGCGCCGCGCTGGTGATGACCCGGCCGGTCGCGGCGAGCCCGGTGGTCACCGAGCCGCGGGCGTCGCCGTGCGCCAGCCACTCCTCGCGGATCCGGGACAGCAGGAAGACCTCGTAGTCCATCGACACGCCGAACAGGACCGCGAACATCAGCAGCACGATGAACGACGACACCGGGACGCTGTGCGGCAGCCCGAGCAGGCTCGTGCCCCAGCCCCACTGGAACACCGCCGTCAGCACCCCGTACGCGGCGCCGATCGACAGCAGGTTCATCACGGCGGCCTTCAGCGGCACCAGCACCGACCGGAAGACGATCATCAGCATGACGAAGGACGTGGCGACGACCACGCCGATCACCGGCCACAGCCGGTCCGACAGCGTCCGGGACAGGTCCACGTACACGGCGGTCAGCCCGGTGATCTCCGCGCCGGGCGGCAGCGCGTCCGCGCGGACCCGGTCGACGAGGCCGGTCACCCGCTCGTCCTGCGGGCCGTACTCCGGCGTCACCATGATCACCGCGGCGTCGCGGCGCGGGGACAGCTGCGGCGGCGCGACGGACGCGACGCCCTCGACGCGGGCCAGCCGCTCGCCGAGCCCCGGCAGCGCATCCGCGCCGGTCTTCTCCAGGTCGACGGCGACGAGCAGCGGCCCGTTGGCGCCGGGCCCGTAGGCGTCCGCGACCAGGTCGTACGCCTGCCGGACGGTGTTGGACGACGGCTCGCTGCTGGCGTCGCTCGGCCAGGTCCGCATGCCGAGCGCGGGCGCGGCCAGGCTGAGCATCAGCACCGCCGCGGCGAGCAGCCACGGCCACGGGTGCCGCCCGACGTGCCCGGCCCACCGCCGCACCCGCGGCGACTCGACCGTGATCTTCGCGCCGGCGGCGCGGTCGCGGCGGCGCAGCACCCGGCGGCCGGCGAGCCCCAGTACCGCGGGCAGCAGGGTGACGGCGCTCAGCACGGTCGCCGCGACGACGAGGCCGGTGGTGAAGCCCATGGTCATGAAGACCGGGATGCGGGACAGCACGAGCCCGGACAGCGCCAGCAGCACGGTGAACCCGGCGAACAGCACCGACAGGCCCGCGGTCGCGATGGCCCGGCCCGCCGCCTCCGGCACGTCCATCCCGGCCGCGAGGCCCTCGCGGTGGCGGGTGAGGATGAACAGGGCGTAGTCGATGCCGACGCCGAGCCCGACCATGCTCGCCACCGTCGGCGCGGTGGTCGCGACGTTCGTGAAGGCCGCCACCAGCGTGATCCCGGACACGCCGACGCCGAGCCCGGCCAGCGCCACCGCCAGCGGCATCCCGGCCGCCACCACCGACCCGAACGCCAGCAGCAGGATCACCAGCGCCGCCACGACCCCGATCGCCTCGGCGACGCCGCTGGGCGCCGTCACGTTCTCGGGCACCTGGCCGCCGAACTCGACCTGGTATCCGGCCGCGTCCAGGCCGTCCGTCGCCGACCGCAGCAGGTCGAGCGTCTCGCCCGGCGCCAGGTCGGTGACGGGCACCTTGTAGCGGACGGTCAGCAGCGCCGTCGCGCCGTCCGCGCTCGGCTGCGCCGGTGCCACCGCGCTGACGTGCGGCAGCCGGCCCAGCTCGGCGGCCGCCTCGTCGAGCTTCGCCTGGTCGACCTTGCCCGACTTCGCGTGCACGACGACCCGCGCGTCCGCGCCCGCGACGGCGGGGAACCTCTCCCGCAGCAGGTCGGTGGCCTGCTGCGAGCCCGTCCCGGACAGCGTGTAGTCGTCCTGCAGCGCACCCCCGGCGACGCCCGCGAGACCGCCGATCGCCGCGACGAGCGCCAGCCACACGACGATGAACCGCCAGGGCCGCAGCGCCGCGGCCCTCCCCAGGCGGTAGAGCAGACGGGACATCACTTTCCCCCAGAAAACGGCGTACTCCGACCGTCCGAGGATCGCGGGGCCCTCTTGCCGCCCACTTGCCGGTGACTTGCGGGCCACCCCGTACGCTGGGCGGCGTGAGCGAGCTGAACCCCGAGGACGCCAAGATCATCACCCTGGCCCGGTCGGCGCGGGCCCGCACCGGCGCCGCCGAGGGCGCCGCCGTGCGCGACGAGACCGGCCGCACCTACGCCGCCACGAGCGTGGACCTGCCGTCCCTCAAGCTCTCGGCCCTCAAGGTCGCCGTCGCGATGGCCGTCTCCAGCGGCGCCGAGGACCTGGAGGCCGCCGCGGTCGTCACCGCCGCCGACGCCCCGGACGCGGCCGACGTCGCCGCCGTCCGCGACCTCGGCGCCAAGGCGCCCGTCCTCGTCGCGGGCCCCGACGGAACGCTGCGCACCACCCTCGGCTGACCCGCCGGGGCGAGCGGTCCGGCGCTAGCGGGCCCGGCCCGAGTCGTCGGCCTCGGCCGCGTCGGCGGCGGTCGCGCCCAGCCGGTGCACCAGCACCGTGCCGATCCGGTTGCGGCGGCCCGCGATCGTCTCCGCCTTGAGCGACAGGACGGGCCCGCCGTCGACCGGGCCCACCTCCGCCGTCGAGCCCTCGATCGGGACGCGGCCGAGCGCGTGGGCGAGCAGCCCGCCGACCGTCTCGACGTCCTCGCCGTCCAGCTCCACGCCGAACAGCTCGGCGAGGTCCTCGACGGGGAGGCGGGCGGTGACGCGGGCGGCGCCGTCCGGCAGCCAGGTCACCGGCGGGATCTCCCGGTCGTACTCGTCGGTGATCTCACCGACGATCTCCTCCAGGATGTCCTCGATGGTGACCAGGCCCGCGGTGCCGCCGTACTCGTCGATGACGATCGCGACGTGGATCCGGCGGGCCTGCATCTCGCGCAGCAGCTCGTCGATCGGCTTGCTGTCGGGCACGTAGGTGGCCGGGCGCATGACGGAGTCGACCGTCTCGGTCGACTCGCCCGCGCGGTGCTCCTGGCTGCGCCGGGCGACGTCCTTCAGGTAGGCGATGCCGACGACGTCGTCCTCGTTCTCGCCGACGACGGGGATGCGGGAGAAGCCGCTGCGCAGCGCCAGCGACATCGCCTGCCGCAGCGTCTTCGTCCGCTCGATGAACACGATGTCGGTGCGCGGCACCATCACCTCGCGGACGAGCGTGTCGCCCAGCTCGAACACCGAGTGGATCATCTCCCGCTCGACCGGCTCGATCAGCTCCCGCTGCTCGGCCAGGTCGACGAGGTCGCGCAGCTCCGCCTCGGAGGCGAACGGGCCCTCCCGGAACCCCTTGCCGGGCGTGAGCGCGTTGCCGAGCTGGATCAGCAGCCGGGGCAGCGGCCCGAACACCCGGGTGACCGGGTGGATCACGGCGGCGCCCGCCAGCGCGATCCGGTCGGCGTGCTGGATGCCGAGCGTGCGCGGCCCCACCCCGATCACCACGTAGCTGATCAGGATCATGACCGCGGCGGCCGTGACGTAGGCGCGCCACGTCTCGTCCAGCCAGGAGATGAACAGGTCCGCCACGATCACGGTGGCGACCAGCTCGCAGCCGATCCGCAGCAGCAGCACCATGTTCACGTAGCGGGCCGGGTCGGCGACGACCTCGGCGAGCCGCTTCGCGCCGCGCCGCCCCTCGCGCAGCGCCTCCTCCACGGTGACGCGGGACACGCGCGCGAGCGCCGTCTCGGTGCCGGCCAGCAGGCCCGCCAAGAAGACCAGGCCCACCGCCAGGGCGGACAGCCACGCCTGCGCGGTGCTCATCAGCCGCCGCGTTTCTCCCGCCAGGAGGCCAGGAGCTCGGCCTGCAGGCCGAACATCTCCTTGTGCTCCTCCGGCTCGGCGTGGTCGTAGCCGAGGAGGTGCAGGATGCCGTGCGCGCACAGCAGCTCCAGCTCCGCCTCGGTGCTGTGCCCGGCCTCCCGCGCCTGCCGCTCCGCCACCGCCGGGCACAGGACGACGTCGCCGAGCAGCCCGGGATCGGTCTCGCCGTCCTCGTCGGCGCCGCCGGACAGGTGGCCGGGGCGCAGCTCGTCCATCGGGAAGGACAGCACGTCGGTCGGGCCGGGCTCGTCCATCCACTTCACGTGCAGCTCGGTCATCGCGGCCTCGTCGACCAGCAGCACCGACAGCTCGGCCAGCGGATGGACGCGCATGCCGTCCAGGACGTGCCGGGACAGCGCGGCGAGCGCCTGCTCGTCGACGGGCACCCCTGACTCGTTCAGCACCTCGATGCTCACTGCCGCCCCCGCTTGCGGGGGCCGCCGCGCCCGCCCTGCCTGACCTCCGGGACGCGCTCCTCGTCCCACCGGTTGTAGGCGTCGACGATGTCGGTGACGAGCTTGTGCCGGACGACGTCGCGGCTGTCCAGCCGGCAGAAGTCGATGTCCTCGACGCCCTCCAGGATGTCCTGCACGACGCGCAGGCCGCTGGTCTGGCCGCTCGGCAGGTCGACCTGCGTGACGTCGCCGGTCACCACGACCTTCGAGCCGAACCCGAGCCGGGTGAGGAACATCTTCATCTGCTCGGGCGAGGTGTTCTGCGCCTCGTCCAGGATGATGAACGAGTCGTTCAGCGTGTTGTGAGTGAGGAGGAAGTCCTCCGTGACGTAGAGGGAGTCGGCGGCCGCCACCTGGATGCACACGGCCTCCGCGGACCCCGCGGGCTCGATGCTGTCGATGAACCGCATCGGCCGCCCGCCGCCGGTCGCCCGGTACTTGTCCAGCTTCCGGCCGAGCCTGAAGGGAACGACGCCGGGCGGCAATCGCAGGTCGAGGGCGAAGGCGTCATGCCGGTGGGAGACCGGGCGCCCGTTGGCCCGCCCTGGAGCACGGCCCCGTACCGGGCGCACACGGTGATAGCCGACACCACCGAGCGACCTGACCAGGAAGAGCACGTCATCGCGCAGCCGACGCGAGGTGGTCGTGTACTGGACGCGGCAGGTGCGCGCGTCTTGTGCCACGGGTCCGCCGTCGGCGTCCAGCAGCCCTTGCAGGACTGCGAGCCGCACCTGCGCGGAGTTGTAGAGGTACTCTTCCGGCACGAACTTCGTCTCCGACCTGGTACCGCACAAGCCCATCCGGCGCATGACTCCTGTGACCGGGTTCTCGATCGTCATGACCTGGCCGGGATCGGCGATCCGGTTCAACACGTAGTCCGGTCCGGTCTTGTGCCGGACTGACACACCGGGGAGGAGCCCGCCGAGCGCCTCCGCCAGTTCCGGGTCGCCGGTGGTGAAACTCGGTGTCGTGGAACCCGTGAGGCACCCGTCGCCCAGCAGCAGTCCCAGTGCGTAGGGGTCCATCGGGACGTCCCGGGCCGGGAACTCAACGGGCCCGCTGAGGAGAGGCAGCTCATACCTGCGGGCGTGCGCGGCCCGCAGGTTCCCGATCATTTCACGGGTCTCCAGGACTCGCGGAGGATTCCCTCTGCGGCGGTCGGCTCTCGTCGTGACCGACCAGAGATGGTCGGCTGTGCACAGGGTGGAGGCTCCGTCCTGCGCGGTCAGCCGGAAGATCTCCTTCTCGCCCTGCGGATAGACGCCCAGGACCGGTGTCGGCTCCCCGTTCGAACCGATGACGAGGTCGCCGACCCGCAGTTCTCCGATCGGACGGAATCCGTCCGGGGTCAGCACCCGGGTGGAGACTGGTTGGGCCCTCCCGCGCATGTACGCCAGCGGCGCGACCTCGATGGTGCCCGCGGCCATCAGGCGCGGGATCGAGTCGGGGTCGACCATGTCGTGCAGCGCGTCGTACAGCGGCCGCAGGTACGGGTCGATCTTCTCGTAGAGCGTGCCCGGCAGGAAGCCGAGCCGCTCCCCCGCCTCGACCGCGGGCCGCGTCAGGATGATCCGGTTGACCTGCTTGTCCTGCAGCGCGCGGACGGCCTTGGCCATCGCCAGGTACGTCTTGCCGGTGCCGGCGGGGCCGATCCCGAACACGATCGTGTGCTTGTCGATCGCGTCGACGTAGCGCCGCTGGTTCAGCGTCTTCGGGCGGATCGTGCGGCCCCGGCTGGACAGCACGTCCAGGGTCAGCACCTCCGCCGGCCGGGCGCCGCTCTCGCCCCGCAGCATCGCCAGGCTGCGCTCGACGGCGTCGGGGGTGAGCTGCGTGCCGCCCTTCAGCAGTTCGAGCATCTCGGTGAACAGCCGGGACACCAGGTCGGTGTCGTCGCCGGCGCCGGTCACGGTGATCTCGTTGCCGCGGACGTGGATGTCGATGTCGCTGCCGAACGCCTGCTCGATCGCGTGGAGCAGCTCATCCCGGGAGCCGAGCAGGCTCACCATCGAATGGTCGTCCGGCACCACGATCTTGATCTGCGAGCGCGAGCCGTTCCGGTCGTCGCGCCCCGTGCGAGTTGCCCTCGTGTGAGTTGATTCGACCATCAGCCGGGCCTTGCGGCCTTCGGACCTGCCTTCTGTCTGCTCCGGGTGTCCAGCCATGCCGGTTCCATCGTACTGGGCACCCCCGGCACGGCACCGAAGGGTTTTTCGCGTGGCGTAACACCCGCCCCCGCACGTGCGCGGGCGGGGCCCGCTCAGCCGGGCGGCCAGTTGAGGCCACGGCCGCCCAGCACGTGGGCGTGCACGTGGAAGACGGTCTGGCCTGCCTGGGCGCCGGTGTTGAACACGATCCGGTAGCCGGTCTCGGCGATGCCCTCGTCCGCGGCGACCTGGTGCGCCTCGCGGACGACCTCGGCCAGCAGGTCGGCGTCGGACGCGGCCAGCTCCCCGGCGGTCGGGTGGTGCTCGCGCGGGATGACCAGCACGTGCGTCGGCGCCTGGGGGTTGATGTCGCGGAACGCGACCGTCCCGGCCGACTCGCGGACGATCTTGGCCGGCACGTCCCCGGAAACGATCTTGCAGAACAGGCAGTCGGTCATCTGTCTCCCCTCGCCGCGGCCCGTGACCGCCCCGGAATCCTATCGGGACCCGCGCGATCGCGGTCCGCGCCGCCCCGCGCCCGGATAGGCTTTCCGGCGACCGACCTCCCGGTTGCGGTCACCATTCCGACCGGCCACTGGTTAAGGTTGTCAGCTCAAGGCGCACCCCCCGGCCCGCAGGCATTTGCGGCGCGCTTCCGGACGGGCGGGCGCGCCCCATTCGTGCCACCCCGAGGGCGCCCGTCCGAATGGACGGCCGGGGCCGGCAAAGGCGGCGGACAGGTGACCGAGGCGGATCAGGACATGCCCTTTCGTAAACCGGGCGACGAGGGCGCGCGTCGTACTGACGTGACCGAGACCCTCGTGGCCAGGGGCACGGCGGGGGCGGTGGCCGTCGCCTGGGACGCCGATCAGGCGGTGACCGCGCTCTACAGCGCCAACTATCGCTCGCTGGTACGCCTGGCGGCCATGCTCGTACGGGACGCCGGGACGGCCGAAGAGGTCGTCCAGGACGCCTTCGTCGCGATGCACGGCGGCTGGCGGCGGCTGCGCGACCCCGACAAGGCCCTGTCCTACCTGCGCCAGTCCGTGGTGAACCGGTCGCGATCGGTGCTCCGGCACCGCGCCGTCGTCGAGAAGTACGCCCCGAAGGGGCTGCCCGACGCGCCGAGCGCGGAGGCCGGTGCCATCGGGGAGCTGGAGCGCTCGGCGGTGATCGACGCGCTCGGCCGGCTCCCCGCCCGCCAGCGGGAGGCGCTCGTCCTCCGCTACTACGCGGACCTGTCCGAAGCGGAGATCGCCAACGCGATGGGCATCTCCCGCGGCGCCGTCAAGAGCCATACGGCGCGCGGGATGACCGCGCTACGCAACGTCCTGGAGCAGTTCACATGACCACCGACCCCCACGACGAGCACGGCGAGATCCTCCGCCGCGCCCTGCACGCGGAGGCGGATACGGTCAACCCCGCGGGCGACGGCCTGGAACGCATCCGGGCCCGCGTCGCCGACGGCCAGAGCCGCCGGTTCGGTCTCGGGCGGTTCGGACCCGCCCGGTTCGGGTTGGACCGGTTCACCGTCGGCTGGGCGCGGCCCGTGCTCGCCGTCGCCGCCGCCGTCGTCATCGCCGGGCTCGGCGTGACGGCGCCGCAGACCATCGACCTCATCCAGCAGTCCGTCGGCAACAGCCGGCCGTCCGGCGGCGGGCAGAACAACACCGACGGCGACCGCGCGAGCACCCCGGGCAACCCCGAGTTCCCCGAGCCGCCCGCGGCGGGCAGCAGCTCGTCCGGTGCGCCGTCCGCCTCGTCGACGACCATCCCCAGCTCGTCGCCGGGGCTGTCGTCGTGCCGCATCCCGCCGCCCGCGGGCACCGCGCCCGCCTCGCCGGGTGCGACCGACACGCCGACGCAGCCGACCACGCCGTGCCCGAGCGAGACGCCCACGACGGCGCCGACCTCGCCGCCGCCGTCGACGCCCACCACGTCGCCGACCTCGCAGCCCACCGACGCGCCCACGCAGGCGCCGACGAGCCCGGCCGCGGGAACCGGCGAGGAGGGCCCGGCGACCACGCCCTGACGGGCCCGGCGGGTCGCGCTACCAGCGCCCGGTGGCGGACAGCAGCACGCTGCCCGCCGCCACCCCGGCCGTCGACGTGCGCAGCACGGTCGGGCCGAGCCGCGCCGGGCGGCCGCCGGCCGCGGCGAACCGCTCCAGCTCCGCCTCGGTGATGCCGCCCTCGGGGCCCACCACGAGCACGATGTCGCCGTCCGCCGGCGGTTCCACCCCGCTCAGCGGCGCCTCGGCCTCCTCATGCAGGACGAGGGCCAGTGACGCGGCGGCGACCCGCGCGGCGACGTCCTCGGTGGACGCCAGCTCCGGCACCTCGGGCAGCCGGCTGCGCCGCGCCTGCTTGGCGGCCTCGCGGGCGGTCGCGCGCCAGCGGCCGAGGGCCTTGTCGCGGCGCTCCGGGCGCCACCGGGTGACGCAGCGCTCCGCCGCCCACGGGACGATCACGTCCACGCCGACCTCGGTCATCGTCTCGACGGCCAGCTCGCCCCGCTCGCCCTTCGGGAGCGCCTGGACGACCACGATGCGCGGCGCGGGCGGCGGTTCCCGGTGCCGGGCCAGCACGTCCAGGGTGAGGGACGCGCGGTCGGCGGCGGTGACGACGCACTCGGCCAGCAGGCCGGCACCGTCGGTCAGGTCGACCCGCTCACCGGGCCGCAGCCGCCGCACGGCCGCCGCGTGCCGCCCTTCGGGGCCGTCCAGGACGACCGTGCCGCGCTCCAGCGCGTCCGCCCCGGCGAGGAACACCGGCGGGCTCATGTGGGCCTCTCAATGCTCGGAACCGCCGCGGCGGCCCTCCCGGTAGGCCGCCGCCACCTCGCTTCAGTGCTGGTTGAAGACGTCCTTGATGCGGGAGAACACGCCGCTGCGCTGGCCGGGGGCGAACTTGCCGGGCGGGCGCTCCTCGCCGCGCAGGGCGGCGAGGCGGCGGAGCAGCTCCTCCTGCTCCTCGTCGAGCCGGCCCGGCGTCTCCACGTTCACGTGGATCATCAGGTCGCCGCGGCCGCTCTCGTTGAGGTGCCGGACGCCCCGGTTGTAGAGCGTGATCACCTGCCCCGACTGCGTGCCGGGCTTGATGTCGACGCTCTCGGCGTCGTCCAGCGTCTCGATCGTGACGCTGGTGCCGAGCGCCGCCGCCGTCATCGGGATCTCGACCGTGCAGTGCAGGTCGTCGCCCTCCCGCTCGAAGATCGGGTGCGGCTTCTCCACGATCTCCAGGAACAGGTCGCCGGGCGGGCCGCCGCCCGGGCCGACCTCGCCCTCGCCGGCGAGCTGGATGTGGATGCCGTTCTCCACCCCGGCCGGGATCTTCACCTTGACGGTGCGCCGGGTGCGGACCCGGCCGTCCCCCGAGCACTCGGTGCACGGGTTGCGGATCACCGACCCGAACCCGCCGCACGCCGGGCACGGCCGCGCCGTCATGACCTGGCCGAGGAACGAGCGCTGGACCTGCTGCACCTCGCCGCGGCCATGGCAGGTCTCGCACGTCTCCGGGTGGGTGCCCGGCGCGCAGCCGGACCCGTCGCAGGTGGCGCAGGCCACCGCGGTGTCGATGGACAGCTCGCGGGTCGTGCCGAACGCGGTCTCGGCGAGGTCGAGCTCGACCCGCAGCGTCGCGTTGCGGCCGCGCCGCGCCCGCGACCGCGGGCCGCGCTGGGTGGCCGTCCCGAAGAAGGCGTCCATGATGTCGCTGAACGGGAACCCGGCCCCGCCGAACCCGCCGGCCCCCGCGCCCGCCCCGGACGCGAACGGGTCCGCGCCGAGGTCGTACATCTCCCGCTTCTTGGGGTCGGAGAGCACCTCGTACGCCTGGGTGATCTCCTTGAACTTCTCCTGGGTCTCCGGATCCGGGTTGACGTCCGGGTGAAGCTCCCGCGCCAGCCGGCGGTAGGCCTTCTTCACCTCGTCGGCGCTGGCGTCGCGCCGGACCCCCAGGGTCGCGTAGTAGTCGTTCGCCACCTTACGACCCCGCCAGGATCTGTCCCACGTAGCGTGCCACTGCCCGTACCGCTCCCATCGTGCTGGGGTAATCCATGCGTGTAGGCCCGAGTACTCCGAGCCTGGCCAAGGTGAGGTCGCCGACCCCGTAGTCCGCGGCGACCACCGAGGTCGATCGGAGCCCCAGGTCGGGGTTCTCGGTGCCGATCCGCACCGTAACTGTAGAGGAGTCGCCGGTCTCGCCGAGCAGCCTCATCAGCACCACCTGCTCCTCCAGCGCCACCAGGACCTCCCGCAGGCTCTGCGAGAAGTCGACGGCGGCGAGGTTGGCCGCCCCGGCGAAAACGATCTTCTCCTCGTGCTTCTCGACGAGCGTCTCCAGCAGCACCGACAGCACCGCCGCCGCGACCGGCCGCTCGTCCGGCCCCACCTTCTCCGGAAGGTCGGCGACGGCCGTCGGCACGTCGCCGAGGCCGAGCCCGTCCAGGCACGTGTTGAGCAACGCCCGCAGGTGCCCGATCGATTCCTCGGAGATCGCGCCCGGCGTCTCGATGACCCGCTGCTCCACCCGCCCGGTGTTGGTGATCAGGACGAGCAGCAGCCGCCCCTCGGCGACCGGGACCAGCTCGACGTGCCGCACCGACGAGCGGGTCAGCGACGGGTACTGCACGACGGCGACCTGCCGGGTGAGCTGCGCGAGCAGCCGCACCGTGCGGCTGACCACGTCGTCCAGGTCGTAGGCGCCGGACAGGAACGTCTCGATCGCGCGCCGCTCGGCGACCGACAGCGGCTTGATCGTCGACAGCCGGTCGACGAACAGCCGGTAGCCCTTGTCGGTCGGGACGCGCCCGGCGCTCGTGTGCGGCTGGGTGATGTAGCCCTGCTCCTCCAGCACCGCCATGTCGTTGCGGATGGTCGCGGGCGACACACCGAGGTTGTGCCGGTCCGCCAGGGCCTTCGACCCCACCGGCTCGTTGGTGGAGACGAAGTCCTCGACGATGGCGCGCAGGACGGCGAGCTTGCGGTCGTCCAGCACGGCGTCACCTCCCTCGTCCGGTCGGCCGTTCCGCTGGCACTCCATACTCTAGAGTGCCAATTGTACGGCCCCGCACCCCCGATCGGAGTGCCCGCGCACTCCCCGCACGGCGGCGCGATCCTATCCGTATCGGACGCGGGCGCCACGCCGAGGGACGAGGGGCGACGCCGCCCGGCCCTCCCGCCGGGTTAATGTGCGGACCCGTGCGCAGTAAGGACTACGGAAACGACGTGCTCGCCGGCGACTGGCGCAGGCCGCGCAAGGGACAGATCCCGGAGGTCCCGGCCGAGCCGGGGCTCGTCGCCGAGGACCCCGGCAGCGGCTTCTGCGGCGCGGTCGTCGGCTGCGACAAGTTCGGCGTCACGCTGGAGGACCGGTTCGGCAAGCGGCGCGTGTTCCCGCTGGCGAAGGCGGGCTTCCTGATCGACGGCAAGCCGGTCACCCTGGTCAGGCCCGCCGCGGCGCCCAAGGGGCCGGCGCGGTCGGCGTCCGGCTCGATCGCCGTCCAGGGGCTGCGCGCCCAGGTCGCCAAGGAGAGCCGCATCTACGTGGAGGGCGTCCACGACGCCGAGCTGGTCGAGAAGATCTGGGGCCACGACCTGCGCGTCGAAGGCGTCGTCGTGGAGTACCTCGAAGGCGTCGACGACCTGCCCGCGATCGTCGAGGAGTTCGGCCCGGACGCCGACCGCCGCCTCGGCGTCCTGGTCGACCACCTGGTGGAGGGCTCCAAGGAGTCCCGGATCGCCGCGCGGGTGTCGTCCCCGCACGTCCTGATCACCGGCCACCCGTTCATCGACATCTGGGAGGCGGTGAAGCCCGCCGCCGTCGGCATCCGCGCCTGGCCCCGCATCCCCCGCGGCATCCCGTGGAAGGAGGGCGTCATCGCCGAACTCGGCTGGGGCGACGACACCGGCGCCGCCTGGAAGCGGATCCTGAACTCGGTCAACAGCTACACCGACCTGGAACCCGCCCTTCTGGGCCGGGTGGAGGAACTGATCGACTTCGTGACTGTGTGACCCAGGGGGGCGACCCCCTGGAACCCCCGTTGCGAGCCGGTCGATCCTCACGCCACGGTTCTGGTTCTTGTGACCGTGCGGGGTCTCCTCGTGGCGCTGCGGTCGACCGGCTCGGCGGGCAGGCCCGCTGCGCTCGCCGGCGCTCGCTCCGCGTGCCTGCCCGTGGTCGGTGGCCGGGGTTCGCTGCTAGGTGAGGTCGCGGACTACGGCGTCGGCCAGGAGGCGGCCCTTGAGGGTCAGGACGGCTCGGCCCTCTGTGTAGGGGGCCGCTTCTAGCAGGCCCTCGTCGATCGCTCTGCGGATGGCCTTGTCGTCCAGGAGGGTCGTGGGGCAGCCCTGGGCGAGGCGTAGTTCGAGCATGACGCGCTCGATGTGGCGGTCGTCGTCGGTGAGGATCTCCCTGGCATGGGCCGGGGTCGTGCCCTCGGCCAGGCGGGACGCGTAGGCGGCAGGGTGCTTGACGTTCCACCAGCGGGTTCCACCGACGTGGCTGTGCGCCCCCGGGCCAACGCCCCACCAGTCGGCGCCCGTCCAATAGAGCATGTTGTGGCGGCAGGCGGCGGCCGGGTCGGACGCCCAGTTGGAGATCTCGTACCAGTGCAGGCCGTGGCCGCCGAGCATCTCGTCGGCGATGAGGTAGCGGTCGGCCATGGCGTCGTCGTCCGGCGCGGTCAACTCGCCCCGCCGCACCTGGGCGGCCAGGCGGGTGCCCTCCTCGACGATCAGCGCGTACGCCGACACATGGTCGGGCTCGGACGCGAGGGCCGCCTCCAGGGAGGCCCTCCAGTCGTCGTCGGTCTCCCCCGGCGTCCCGTAGATGAGGTCGAGGTTGACGTGCTCGAAGCCCGCCTTGCGCGTCCACTCGACGACCTGCGGGACGCGCCCGGGTGTGTGGGTGCGCTCCAGCACCGCCAGGACGTGCTCGCGCGCGCTCTGCATCCCGTAGGAGATGCGGGTGAACCCGGCCTCCCGGAGCTTGGCCACGTACGCCTCGTCCACCGACTCGGGGTTGGCCTCCGTCGTCACCTCCGCGCCCGGAGCGAGCCCGAACTCGGCGTCGATGGCGTCCAGGACGCGCCCCAGGTCGCCCGGCGGGAGCAGCGTCGGCGTACCGCCGCCCACGAAGACCGTCTCCACGGGGAGATCCGCGTCACCGAGGACGCGCCGGGCCATCCGCACCTCGCCGATGGCGGTGTCGGCGTAGGAGTCGCGGCTCGCCCCCGGACCCAGCTCCGTCGCCGTGTAGGTGTTGAAGTCGCAGTACCCGCACCGCGTCACGCAGAAGGGCACATGGACGTAGAAGGCGAACGGGCGGTCCCCCAGGCCGTCCAGCGCACTGCCGGGCAGCGCGCCGTCGGCCGGTACGGGATCTCCGTCGGGAAGCGTCGAGGGCACCCTTCAAGTCTGCCCCGCCCGACCGCCTGCTCAGGACTCGTCGAGCTTCGCGCGGAGCCAGTCAGGGATGTGGGCGGCCGTGCGGGGGAAGCGGTCGAGGTCCTGGGCGTAGGCGGAGGCGGTGAGGGGCGGGGTGAAGTCCGGTTCGCCGTCGTAGTCGAATTCGGCGCTGAACCGGCCGGAGCGCTCGATCTGGAGGCGGGCGGTGAACCAGGCGCCCTTGCCGGCGCGGTACATGACGCGGCGCAACTCGTCCATCCTGCCGATGGCCTGCCCGGGCGGGACGGCGGTGCGGCGGCCGCCATCGGCGTCCTCGACCTCCAGCGAGGCGCTGTCGATGCCGACGGTCGCGCGGAACGCGAAGTCGAGCCGCTCCCAGCCGTCGGGGGCGGCGGAGCGCAGCGCGCGGACGGCGCCGTTCACCGTTTCCCGTTCCTTCGCAGAACGCAGTACCTGCTCGGGGTGGGTCACGCTACCTCCGGGAGGTCGGGTCAGACCGTCTGGCCGCTGTTCCGACCGTACCTACATACGGGCCCAGGTCGAGCAACCGCCGCCGTGTCGTCCGGAAACCACGCGCCGGACGGCCGGAATGCAGCGTGCCGCCCCTCTTGGGTGGATAGTGTCAACGGGATGGTGGACGAGGGTGCGACCGAGCGTGGACGGGCGCCGGCGCGGGTGCTGCTGCAGGGCGGGCCGGACGGCTGGCACTGCACGGTGGTCGACGGCGCCGGCGGCGAGCGGCGTTCCGGCCTGCCCGGCCCGGGGACGCGCTGGTCGACGGGCGCCCCCGCCGAGCCGGAGCCCCCGTGGTGGCGCCGCCGCCTCGCCGAGACCGCGGAGGGGCTGCGCGAGGCGGTCGCCGAACGGCTGACCGACGCGACGTTCCGCGACCTCGGCGTGGAGGCCGTGATCACCTGGTTCGCGGTGGACGAGCCGGTCGCGTGGGAGGGGCTCGTCACGCTCCGGGAGGCCGACCCGGCGCGGTTCCCGGGCCGGGTCGCGCCCTTCGTGGTCACGCTGGAGCCGGGCCGCGGGGCGCTGCTGCCGGACGCGAGCCTGCTGTTCTCCACCCTGGCGCCCGACGCGTGGACGGCGCTCGACGGGGTCGCCGAGCACTGCGGCACCCGCCCGCCGAAGGCGTCGCTGCTGTGCGGGTGGGCCGACCACCGCAGTGTGCGGGTGGGACGCGGGACGCTGGCGCTGTCCACCGACCGGGGCGAGGACGGCGTGGAGCGGCTCGCCGAGATCTGCGGGACGCGGTCGCCCGGCTGGAGCGGCAACCCCGAGATGCGGTTCCGGCTGGACGGCGTCGACTTGCTCGACGAGCCCGCGGGCGACGTGGTCGCGCTGCTGCGGGAGCTGGGCCACGACGTCGTCCGGCGGGGCCGCGCGGTCCGGCTGGCCGCGTCGGGGCTCACCCTCTACGGGCCCGACCGGCACTGCGAGGGGGCCGGAGAGGCGGAGCGGTTCACGGCCGTGTCGCTGCAGCAGCCGGCGGCGCTGGCCGCGCTCGCGCCGCTGCACCGCAGCCGGGCCTGAGGGCTCACGGAGCCGACACCCGCGGGCGACCGGGCCGTCACCGGAACGCGACCCCGGCGCCGTACCTTTCCCGATCATGAGAAGCCGTGCGCGTCATGCCGTGCTCGCCGTCACCGGCGCCGCCCTCGCCGGTGCTCCCCTCACCCTCGCTCCGCTGCCCGCTCACGCCGCCCTCGCCAGCGGTACGATCACCGTCCACCGCGGCGGCCCCGCCCGGACGCTGCCGTTCACCGCCCGCCGGGACGGGGAGGCCGTGATCTCCTTCGCCGCGTCCGCTCCGGGCGTCTCGTGGGTCCGCAAGGGCGCCGAGTCCGCCGTGGTGTCGGTCGCGGTGGACGGGCGCCATGTGACCGACCTCGTCGTCCCCTCGTCCGACCCGATCCCCCGGAGCCTCGGGCTCGGGCGTGTCGGGAAGGGGCGCCACACGGTCACGCTTCGCTTCGCGAAGGGGAGCGCGCCCGCCGCTCGCCGCGTCACTCTCAGCCAAGCCCGCGTCCGGATGCCGGAGGCCGGCGCGCTCGCCCTGCGCCACGCGCCCATCGTCGTCGGCCGGACCGGCTGGCCGTTCGGCGACCCGTACCAGAACGCGGCCACCGACACCCCGCTGATCGCCTGGCACGAGACACGGCCCGCCGCGACGCCGGGGCACCGCGTCATCGAGTACTCGGTGGTGTGGAGCAACGAGGACGGCGGCACCGACACGCCCGCGCTGATGGCCCGCTGGGGACGGACCACCGACATCGAATGGGTGTACCGCGTCGAGGTCGACGCGGCCGGGAACCGGGTGGCCGGCACCGCCGTCTACCAGGCGCCCCTGCACCTGACGCTGAAGTTCACCGGCCGCTACGAGGGCGACCACCCGGTGCTGCAGACCTGCACGTCGAACAACAACATGTGCGACGTGATCTCGCCGGACCCGCCGCTGCGCTTCCTCCTCGACGCGTCCCGGACGCGGCCGGAGGACCGCGCCCGCGAGGCCGTCATGGACCGCGAGCCGTGGACGTACCGGGTCGCGGCGCAGGAGATGGTGCGCGAGGGCAAGATCGAGAACCCGTCCGACCCGGCGACGCGGGAGGTCGGCGACCAGCGCTCGTACCTGTTCGTGGAGTTCGCCAAGACGACGGGGGCCGCGACCGGGATCGGGTCGGTGCCAGGAGTGGCGCTCGGAGTCCGGCTGAAGGACGACCCGTACGTGCTGTACACGTCCGACCACGGCGATCCGACCTGGTCGATCGACCGGGACGGCGCCGTCGCCACCACCGTCGAACTGCCCACTGGGACGCGGGTCGCCGACATCGCGAGCATCGAGGCGCTGCGGCGGCCGACCGGGTTCGGCGACAACGGCGCCGCCGCGACGGTCACGTCCGTCAACCGGGGGTTCTTCCTGGACGAGGCGTACCTGCCGCAGCCGTCGTCCATCGCCTGGACGGGCTCGGTCACGCTCACCCGGACGGCCCCGTCCGCCGTCGTGTGGCGCCCCTGACTCCGGCTCGCGGTCCGGCCTGTGGCGTGAAACGGCCACGGGCCGGGCGATCCGGGGGAACCGGTTCGAACTTACCGAGCGTCCTAAGAGTCATACACTTCGCGCAATGGCTCGCACTTTCGCACCCTCGCACAGCGAACGCGCAGCGAACTAAGGAGAGGACGTCCGCCATGGCCTACGGGCCTCCCCCGTCGCCCGGTCAAGGTCAGCAGCCCGGCCAGGGCTGGCAGCAGCCCCAGCAGCAGGCTCAGCCCCAGGCGCCCTGGCAGCAGCCAGGGAACATGTGGCAGCAACCCCAGCAGGGGCAGCAGCCCCAGCAGCAGCCCAGCGCGGCCTGGCAGCAGCCCCAGCAGGGCGGAGGCACCGTCCAGATGCCGGGGCAGATGCACAGCGGCCAGGGGCCGGGCGGCGACGACGACCGGACGTGGGCGCTCATGGCGTACGTGGGCCAGTTCCTCGTCGGCGCCATCGCACCGGCCATCGTCTACTTCGGCAAGGCCGGGTCACCGTTCGTGCGGCGCCACGCAGCGCAGGGCCTCAACATGGGCATCGCCGCGATCGCCGTATGGTTCGTCTTCGGCCTGCTGTCCCTGGCCGTCGACGTCCTCATCTGGGTGCCGCTGCTGTTCACGGCCGCCGTGATGTTCTTCCTCGTCTACGCGGGGCGCGCCGCGAACCGCGGCGAGTTCCGCCGCGTCCCCGCCGTGGTGGCGTGGCCCATCCTGAAGTAGGCCGGGCCTGAGGAGGGCGCGGCCTACTTCTTGCCCTTGTCGGCGTCGCCGCCGCCACCACCGGTGGACAGCGCGGCGACGAAGGCCTCCTGCGGGACGTCCACCCGCCCGATGGTCTTCATCCGCTTCTTGCCCTCCTTCTGCTTCTCCAGCAGCTTGCGCTTGCGGGAGATGTCGCCGCCGTAGCACTTGGCGAGGACGTCCTTGCGGATGGCGCGGATGTTCTCACGGGCGATGATCCGGGCGCCGATCGCGGCCTGGATGGGCACCTCGTACTGCTGCCGGGGGATGAGCTCCTTCAGCTTGGAGGTCATCATCAGCCCGTACTCGCGGGACTTCTCCCGGTGGACGATCTGGCTGAACGCGTCCACCGACTCGCCCTGCAGCAGGATGTCGACCTTCACGAGGTCGGACTCCTGCTCGCCGCTGGGCTCGTAGTCGAGCGAGGCGTACCCGCGCGTCCGCGACTTCAACTGGTCGAAGAAGTCGAAGATGATCTCGGCGAGCGGCAGCGTGTAGCGGATCTCGACGCGGTCCTCCGACAGGTAGTCCATGCCGAGCAGCACGCCGCGGCGGCCCTGGCACAGCTCCATGATCGCGCCGATGTGCTCGGACGGGGACAGCAGCGTCGCCTTCACCACCGGCTCGTAGACGGCGCCGATCTTGCCCTCGGGGAACTCGCTGGGGTTGGTGACGGTGTGCTCCGTCCCGTCCTCCATGACGACCCGGTACACGACGTTCGGCGCGGTCGAGATCAGCGAGAGGTTGAACTCCCGCTCCAGCCGCTCCCGGACGATCTCCATGTGCAGGAGGCCGAGGAAGCCGCAGCGGAACCCGAACCCGAGCGCCGCCGACGTCTCCGGCTCGTAGACCAGCGCGGCGTCGTTCAGCCGCAGCTTGTCGAGCGCGTCGCGCAACTCCGGGTACTGGTCGCCGTCCACCGGGTACAGGCCGGAGAACACCATCGGCTTCGGGTCGCGGTACCCGCCGAGCGCCTCGGACGCCTGCCGGGACGCGCCGGTCACGGTGTCGCCGACCCGCGCCTGCCGGACGTCCTTCACCCCGGTGATCAGGTACCCGACCTCGCCGACGCCGAGGCCCTGCACGGCCTTCGGCTCCGGGGAGATCACGCCGACCTCCAGCGTCTCGTGCGCCGCCCCGGTCGACATCATCAGGCTCTTCTCGCGGCGGGACAGCCGCCCGTCCACGATCCGGACATAGGTGACGACGCCCCGGTAGGTGTCGTACACCGAGTCGAAGATGAGCGCGCGGGCGGGCCCGTCCGGGTCGCCGACCGGCGCCGGCACCTCCGCCACGATCTTGTCGAGCAGCTCGCGGACGCCCTCGCCGGTCTTGCCCGACACGCGCAGCACGTCCGACGGCTCGCAGCCGATGATCCCGGCCAGCTCCTCGGCGTACTTGTCCGGCTGCGCCGCCGGCAGGTCGATCTTGTTCAGCACCGGGATCAGGTGCAGGTCCGCCTCGAGCGCCAGGTACAGGTTCGCGAGCGTCTGCGCCTCGATGCCCTGCGCCGCGTCCACCAGCAGGACCGCGCCCTCGCACGCCGCCAGCGACCGCGACACCTCGTAGGAGAAGTCGACGTGGCCGGGCGTGTCGATCAGGTTGAGGACGTGGTCGACGCCGCCGGCCGTCCAGGGCAGCCGGACGGCCTGGCTTTTGATTGTGATGCCGCGCTCGCGCTCGATGTCCATGCGGTCGAGGTACTGGGCGCGCATCTGTCGGTCCTCGACGACACCCGTCAGCTGCAGCATCCGGTCCGCGAGGGTCGACTTGCCGTGGTCGATGTGCGCGATGATGCAGAAGTTGCGGATGATCGCGGGATCGGTCTTGTCAGGCTGGGGCGCTGGCACCGGGGTCCGTTCGCAAAACTCACTGGTGGACATGGATATGTGTGCTTCCATAGTCCCATGCCGGGCGCGGTGCTCCGTGCACGGCCCGGTTTGGGGCGGGCCCCGGTGATTGGTAAGCTGTGCGACTGCGTGTGGCGTAGCGTCGTGCCCCGGGGGCACCGTCCCGCCCCCGTCCAGACATTCGTCAGAACCTGCCGGTGGCAGGCCAGGATCGCAACCAAGCTGAGGCACTACGACGTGGCTAACATCAAGTCCCAGATCAAGCGCAACAAGCAGAACGAGAAGGCCCGCCTGCGCAACAAGGCCGTCAAGTCCGAGCTGAAGACGGCGATCCGCAAGTTCCGCGAGGCCGCCGAGGCCGGCAACGCCGACGCGGCCGCCGAGGCGCAGCGCAGCGCGGCGCGCAAGCTGGACAAGGCCGTCAGCAAGGGCGTCATCCACAAGAACCAGGCCGCCAACCGCAAGTCGGCGATCGCCAAGCAGGCCGCCGCCCTGCAGGCCAAGTAGGACCGCACGCGAGGGGCCGGCCGTTCCGCGCGCCGGCCCCGACGCATGTCCGGGCCCATGGACGACCGCCGCGTGGTGAAGATCTCGAAGTATCTCGCCAAGCACCTGCGGCACCGCCCCGAGCGGATCGGGCTCACGCTCGACCCCGAAGGCTGGGCGGACGTCCCCGAGCTCCTCGCCGCCGCGGCGCGGCACGGCTTCGCGTTGACGCGTTCCGAACTGGAACACGTGGTGAACGTCAACGACAAGAAGCGCTACGAAATGGTCGGAGACCGGATCAGGGCCGTCCAGGGCCATTCCGTCCCGGTCGACCTGAAACTGCCGGCGGTGTCCCCGCCGGAATTCCTTTACCACGGCACCGTGGGCGCGTCCGTCGCCGCGATCCTGCGCGACGGCCTCCTGCCGATGGGGCGGCACGCCGTGCACCTGTCCCCCGACCGCGAAACGGCCCGGCGCGTCGGCGCCCGCCGCGGCCGGCCCGTCGTCCTCGTCGTCGAGTCAGGGCGGATGGCCGCGGACGGGCACGAGTTCCGGGTCAGCGCGAACGGGGTGTGGCTGACCGAGGCCGTCCCGCCGGAATATCTGCGCGAATGATCTCGGCGGCCGCCCAGTCGGGCAGAAGCCGCACCCATTCCGGGCCTTTCTCTGCCCCGAACAGGTACCGGTAGGGGACGAGGTCGCGAATGGCCCGATGCACGTCCAGCCGGTCGTCGATCATGTGGGTGATGCCGAGCTCCGCGCAGTGGCCGGCCTTGTCCGCCCGCTTCCGGCAGAAGCGGACGTTCTCCCTCGATAGGCCCGTCTTGGCATAGAAGTCATGGCGGTTCAGCCATTCCAGCGTCCGTTTCTGGATGCGCTCACCGCACTTGGAGATGATCCAAGCGCGCCCTTCGAATGCGGCGATGAGTCCCGGCAGCACCTCGTAGACGCCTTCGGTCGCCGGTGACGCCATGGCGTCCTCGAAACTGCCGTCCAAGAACACGGTGTCGTCGTCGCCGGGCGCCCGAAGGCCCCCGTGTACGACCCGGCCGAAATCAATGCCGAGCCGAGGTTCGATGTCCATGCCCTCAACTCTCGGACTTTCACCCCTAAAGCAGAACTATTAACGAACCATCCGGCTATAGTTCACAGCTATGGATCTGAGCCGCCTCTCCACGGACGCGCTCGCCTCCTTCGCGGTCTTCGCCGACCACCTCAACTTCACCCGCGCCGCCGACGAACTCCACATCTCCCAGCCCGCACTCCACGTCAAGGTGCGGAAACTGTCCGAGAGCCTCGACCGCCCCCTCTACACCCGGCGCGGCCGCCGCCTCGCCCTGACCCCCGCCGGCGAGCAGGTCGCCCGCTTCGCCCGCGACCTCGACGCCCGCGTGTCGGCGTTCCTGGACACCGTCCACGGCACCGCCGCGACCCGCCTCCCGACCCTGGCCGCCGGCGAGGGCGCCTACCTGTACCTGCTCGGCGACGCCGTCCGCCCCGGCGTCCAGCTGATCAACGGCGACCGCGCCCGCACCCTCACCGCCGTCCGCACCGGCCGCGCCGACGTGGGCGTCGCCGTCCTGGACGTCCTCCCGTCCGACGTGCGGACCGAACTGCTGGCCTCCTACCCCCAGACCCTGGTCATGCCGGACGACCACCCGCTCGCCGCACGGGAACGCCTCGCCCTCGCCGACCTCGCGGGCACCGACCTCATCGTCCCGCCCCCGGCCGGCCCGCACCGGATCACCCTCGAACGCGCGCTGCGCGCCGCCGAGGTCCCCTGGACGCTCGCCGTCGAGGCCGAGGGCTGGCCGCTCATGCTGCACTTCGTGTCGCTGCGCATCGGCCTGGCCGTGGTGAACGGCTGCGTCCCCCCGCCGCCCGGCCTCGCCTCCCGCGAGATCATCGACCTGCCCGCGGTCCCCTACTACGCTCTGCACCTGCCGGACCGCGCCGACGACCCCTTGGTCACCGACCTGCTGGCCACCGTCCGCACCGCCGTGAGGAGCACGCCGTGCATTTCGAGATCTCCGTCGACATCGCCGCCACCCCCGAGACCGTCTGGAACCTCCTGAAGGACGTCGAGCGCTGGCCCGAGATGACCGCGTCGATCGACCGCGTCGAGCTCCTCGACAAGCCCTTCGCCCTGTCCAGCCGGGCCCGCGTCCACCAGCCGAAGATCCCCGCCGCCGTCTGGACCGTCACCGCCCTCACCGAGAACGAGACCTTCACCTGGGAGTCCCGCTCCCCCGGCGTCACCACCACCGCCGTCCACGACATCACCCCGACCCCGGACGGCGTCACCGTCCGCCTCACCCTCGACCAAAAGGGCCCCCTGGCCCCCCTCTTCGCCCTCCTAACAGGCCGCCTGACCCGCCGCTACGTAACAATGGAAGCCAACGGCCTAAAGGCAAAGGCCGAAACCCCATAAGACCGCCCACCACGGGGAAGATGCCCGATCAATCCCCCAACGAGAGCCACGCCCTACAAGAGGCGCAGGGATTCCCGGACACCACCACCAAACCCGTGCAGCACCTGCGAACGAGTCCAACAACGAGAAAACGCAGGCACCCTCCTCACGGACGGCGACGGCACCGCCGCACGCCTCGCCAACCGACCACCGCACGCAGAAGCACAGCCGTATGCCGACCACGGGGCGGGACGTGCACGCCCCGTCAGCCGGGCGCCGCACCTCGCGAACAGCCACAGACCCACCACACGTGGGAGACGCGCCTCTCATCAGCCGGGCACCGCACCTCAGGAGCAGCGACAGACCGACCACGAGCAAGGCCGCGCACGCCTCGTGAGGCGGGCTGCGTGCTTG
Organism: Actinomadura sp. NPDC049382; assembly: GCF_040677125.1. NCBI lineage: Bacteria > Bacillati > Actinomycetota > Actinomycetes > Streptosporangiales > Thermomonosporaceae > Actinomadura > Actinomadura sp. NPDC049382. The sequence continues at coordinate 79,040 of NZ_JBFARO010000013.1, read as the reverse complement.
GGGTCAGCCGCGGGCGGCGACGATCTGGGCGACGGTCTTCTCAAGGGCGTACGCGGGATCGGCCGCACCGCCCTTGACCTGTTCGTCCGCGGCGGCCACCGCCGCGAGTGCCCGCGCGACGCCGTCCCCGGACCAGCCGCGCAGCTGCCGCTGCACCCGGTCGATCTTCCACGGCGGCATGCCCAGCTCCTTGGCGAGAGCCGCGCCCCGCGCTCCGCGCGGCGCCCCGCCGACCTTCGCGAGGCCCCGCACCCCCTGTGCGAGCGCGCTGACGATCAGCACCGGCGCCACCCCGGTGGCGAGCGCCCACCGGAGCTGCTCCAGCGCCTCGGCGAGCTGCCCCTCGATGGCCTTGTCCGCCACCGTGAACCCACTGACCTCGGCGCGCCCCCGGTAGTAGCGGGCGACGGCCGCGTCGTCGATCTTCCCCCCGGTGTCGGCCACCAGCTGGCTGCACGCCGCTGCCAGCTCGCGCAGATCGTTCCCCACCGCGTCGATCAGCCCTCGCGCGCCGTCCGCCGAGATCTTCCCGCCCGCCCGGCGGATCTCCGCCCTGACGAAGTCGACCCGCTCCCCGACCTTGGCGACCTTCGGACACGACACCTTGCGCGCCTTGAGCTTGGTGAGCCCGTCCACCAGCGCCTTGCCCTTGGCCCCGCCGGGGTGGACGGCCACGAGCACGACCTCGTCCGCCGGGTTCTTGGCGTACTTCAGCACCTCGGCCGTGAGGTCCTTGCCCAGGTCCTGCGCGGACCGGATCACCAGGACCTTCCCACCCCCGAACAGCGACGGCGACGTCAGCTCCGAGATCCGCCCGGGCTCCAGCCCGCCCGGCGCGAGATCGATGACCTCCATATCCGGATCGTCCGCGCGCACGGACGCGACGACATCCCCGATCGCCCGCTCCACGAGCAGCTCTTCGTCTCCGACGATCAGAACAATGGGCTCAACCGACACCCCGCCAGCATGCCACGCCCCCACCCCCTCCCGCGCCGCCCAACCCACCCCCCCAACCTCCCGCCCCTGGTGTGCACCCCAACGCCACCGCAACACCCCCGTATGGCATACGGCGCCCGACCGCTCGCCCTGATATCAAGACCGCCAGCGTGGGCCCCCCTCCCGGCAGAGCTGGCCCTTCAGCGCGGCGGCTTGGCCATGAGCTTTGGGCGGGCCCGGTCAGTTGCGAGGGACGGCTGTGACGGTGGCGTCGGTTGGGCCACCCCTCACCGGCAGGGCTGGCCCTTCAGCGCGGCGGCTTGGCCATGAGCTTTGGGCCGGGCTCCGGTCAGTTGCGGGGGACGGCGGTGACGGTCGTGTTGGTGCGGACTATGGCTATGTCTCCTTCCTGGTCGGTGCGGTGAATCTGGGTGTGGAGGCGGTGGAGGAGGCCGAGGGTCGCTGCGGACGGGTGGCCGTAGTCGTTGTGCTCGCCGACCGAGATCAGGGCGATGGACGCGTGGGCGGCGGCCAGGAAGCCGGGGTCCTGGCTTCGGGAGCCGTGGTGCGGCACCTTCAGGACCTGGACGCGGGGGACGCTGGTCGCCAGGACGCGTTGCGCGTCCGCTTCGATGTCGCCGGACAAGAGGGCGCTGAAGCCAGGTCTTCGGGCGACGAGGACGACGCTGGCGTTGTTGATCACGGTGCCGTCGTCCTTCGGGGAGAGTGTGTGGGCGGCGCTGAACGGGGCCAGGACCGAGAGTGTCAGGTCGCCCACGCGCCATTGCTGTCCTGGTTCGGCATGACGGGTGGTGAGGCCGGTCGTGTAGCGCGCTTCGCGGCCTGGGCTGAGGGGTGTCGTCAGCACCTCGTGGACCCTGCGCCCGTGCCGGACGCCTGGCATGCCGTCGATGTGGTCGGCGTGCGGGTGGGTCAGGATCACGAGCGGGACGTCCTTGATGCCGAGACGCCGCAGGCAGCGGTCGACGGGGGCGGGCTCGGGGCCGGTGTCCACGATGACGGCCTGGCTCGGACCGGCGGAGAGAACCAAGGCGTCCCCTTGGCCTACATCGCAGGCGACCATCTGCCAGCCGGGCGGCGGCCAGCCGGGGGCCAGGACGCGCATGGCGACGACCGCGATCAGGACGCCGATCAGCATCGCCGCGGCGAGCAGGCGCAGTCGGCGGCTGCGCAAGACCAGGATCGCCACCGCGGCCGCCGCCAGCAAGGCCAGGGCGCCGAGCCCACCCCCGGTCCAGGGGATGGTCGCGTACGGGAGCGCTGCGGCGGTGCGGGCGACCCAGATGATCCAGCCGACGGCCAGGCCCGCGGGCCACACGATCAACTGGGCGAGGGGCACCGAGGCGGGCGCGGTCACGGCCGCGAGCGCGCCGAGGAGGGTGGCGGGGGCGACGGCGGGGGCCGCGAGCAGGTTCGCGGCGACGGAGACGACGCCCACCTCGCCGGAGAGCATGACCAGGACCGGCGCCACCGCGACCTCGGCGGCGGCCGTGACCGCGAGGGCGTCGGCGACGGGGCCGGGCAGTCGGCGGGCGAGCCGCTCCCGCCAGGACGGCGCCAGGACCAGCAGCCCGGCCGTCGCGAGGACCGACAGCGCGAAGCCGTACGAGCGCGCGAGTTCGGGGTCGATCAGGACGAGGAGGAGGACGGCCGCCGCCAGCGCGGGGAGCCCGTGGCGCTCCCGGCCGGTGAGCAGCGCCAGCAGGCCGATCACCCCCATGAGCGCCGCCCGCAGGACGCTCGGCTCCGGCCGCGCGACGACCACGAACGCCAGCACCGCGAGGACGGCCACGGGCGGGGCCCGGCGGCGGCCGAGGCCGGCGAGGCGGCACAGCCCGAGGACCGCCCCGGTGACGATCGCCAGGTTCGCGCCGGAGACCACCAGGAGGTGGGTGAGCCCGGCGGTGCGGAACTCCTCGGCCAGTGCGGGGTCGAGGCGGGAGGTGTCGCCGACGACCATGCCGGGCAGCACGCCGCGCTGGTCGGGCGGCAGCCGGTCGACCGCGGCCCGCAGGCGGGCCCGCACGTGCTCGGCGGCGCGCTGCGGGGCGGACGGCGGCCCGAGGACGGACGGCGGCCCCCGGACGATCACGACCGCCGCCAGAAGCCCCGTCCGGTCGGGCGGCGCGAATCGGCCGCGCAGCCGCACCCGTTGGCTGGGGACGAGGCGCAGCCAGCCGGAGTCACCCGCGATGAGCAGCACCGGGACACGGACCTTTGTGCGCGCCACGGCCTCGGCCCGCGCCCGGATGATGATCATCTGCCGGCCGTGGCCCGGCTTGGCCTGCGGGTCGGCGGTGACCACCGCCTCGGCCACCGCGAACCGTCCCGCACGGGCAAGGTCGTGCACAGGGCCGGTGGTGACGGCGGTCGTCCGAAGCGCCACCCCGCACGCCGACGCCGCCGCACACGCCAACACGACTCCGACAATGACCCGCCACCCACCCACCGACCTCAAGGGACCGTTCGCCGCAGCCTCAGGGCGCCCTCCGACCGCCCCGCCCCCTTGTGCCGCGGCGTTGGGTGTTCTGCGGGTGCTTGTTTCGGGGTGGTTCGGAGCGGCTTGGGGGCCGCGGGTCAATAGGTAGAGGGATGTCAGGGCCGCTGTGGCGGCCAGGGTGTAGGTCACGGGTGGGGGGAGGGAGAGGGTCGTGGCGGCTGTCAGCCAGGTGGCCAGGGCGGGGGCCAGGAGTCTGATGTCGCGGATCATGCGCGGACCATGGGTTTCAGGTCGGCGAAGCGGCGGGCGCCTATGCCGCTGACCTCCTGGAGTTGCTCGACGGAGCGGAAGCCGCCGTGTTCGGTGCGGTAGGCGACGATGCGCTGGGCGAGGACGGGGCCGACGCCGGGGAGGTCGTCGAGCTGGTCGGCGGTGGCGGTGTTCAGGTCGAGCGGCGCGCCGGACGCTGCCGGGGACGCGGCCGGCTGCGGTGGGCGGGGGACGCCTACCGGGATCTGTTCGCCGTCCACGAGTTTGCGGGCGAGGTTAAGCGTGCCGGTATTGGCGCCGGGGCGGACGCCGCCGGCGGCCTTGATGGCCTCGGCGACGCGGGAACCGGACGGCAGCGTGATCACGCCGGGGCGTTTGACCTTGCCGAGGACGTGGACGACCACCGAAGAGGCCGCCGCCGGGCTGGCCGAGACGGTGGGGCGCGTGAGTGTGGCGGCCGCTACCGGGGCGGCGGGTTCTTCGGGGCGCGGGCGTGCCAGCCACAGGTAGCCGGCCGCGACCAGGGCCGCGATCACGCCGATGATGACGAGCGTCCGGACGTGGGAGCGTTCGGGGGTCGCGCGGGGCGGCGGTGTGTCGGGCGGTTTCACCTTGCCCATGAGGGCGTGCAGGCGGGCGTGCGCGTCGGGGCTCATGGCAGCCGACGCTAAGGACGGCCGGGCGACGGCCGCGGCCGGTTCGGTGATTGTGGATAACTCTCGGCGACCGGCGTCAGAGTTGGGGCGCCACGACCACGCCCAGCATGCCGGGGCCGACGTGGGCGCCGATGACCGGGCCCACTTCGCCGACGTAGACGTCCTCGACGTGCGGGATGCGTTCGCGGAGGCGGGCCGCCAGGGCTTCCGCACGGGTTGAGGCGGCGAGGTGCTGGATGCCCAGGTCGACCCTGCGGTCACCGGCCTCGGCGACGGCGAGTTCTTCGAGCCGGGCAAGCGCGCGCGAGGAGGTGCGGACTTTCTCAAGCGGCGCTATGCGTCCATCGGCGATGTCCAGGAGGGGCTTCACCATGAGCGCGGAGCCGAGGAGGTTGGCGGCGGCGCCGATGCGGCCGCCGCGCCGCAGGTGTTCGAGGGTGTCGACGTAGATGAGGGAGCGGGTGAGTCCGGCCCGCCGGACGGCGGCGGACGCGGCGGATTCGGCGGTGCCGCCCGACAGGGCCTCGGACGCCGCGGAGAGGGCGGCGAAGCCGAGGCCGAGGCCGATGGTGCCGCTGTCGATGACGGTCACGGGCACGGGGGCGTCGCGGGCCGCGAGGCGGGCGGCCTCCACCGTTCCGGAGAGGGCGGACGACAGGTGCACGGAGACGATGTGGCGGGCTCCGGAGGAGGCGGCGGTCTCGTAGGCGCGGGCGAAGCGTTCCGGGGCCGGGCGCGACGTGGTGACGGGATGCCATTCCTTCAGCGCCCGCGCGGCTTCGGCGGTGCTCATGTCGCCCTCGTCGCGGGTGGTGCCGCCGACGGCGATCTGGAGCGGGACGACGATCAGCCCGTGCCGTTCGGCGAGGCCGGGCGGGAGGTAGGCGGTGGAGTCGGTGACGACCGCGACCGCGCTGGGTGGTGGCACTGAACGGGCGGCGCGTCAGGGCTGGACGGGGACGCCGCCGCGCCAGATGCGCAGGGCGCGCAGGCCGAACGCCCACGCGAACGCGCCCTCGTGGTCGGCGTCCCACAGGACGATGTCGGCGAGCATGCCGGGCGCGAGGGAGCCGCGGTCGCCGACGCGCAGGGCGGCGGCTCCGCCGAGGGTGGCGGCGCGCAGGGCCTCGGTCACGCTCAGCCCGAACATGGCGACCGACAGGCCGATGACGAGCGGCATCGAGGTGATGCCGCACTGGCCGGGGTTGTGGTCGGTGCCGAGGGCGACGGTGACGCCGCGGTCGAGCATCTGCCGGACGGGCGCGGGCGCGCGGCTGCTGTTGAGGGAGCTGCCGGGGCAGACGGTGGCGGTGACGCCGGCGTGGGCGAGGGCCTTGATGTCGTCGTCGTTGGCCTGGGTGAGCAGGTCGGCGGACGCGCAGCCGACCTCGGCGGCGACCTGCGCGGCGCCGACGCGCTCGTTGGCGCAGGCGTGCATGCGGGCCTTCAGCCCGGCGCGCTTGCCGGTGAGCAGCAGGGCGCGGGCCTCCTCGGCGGTGAAGTGGCCCTCGTCGCAGTAGACGTCGATCGAGTCGGCGCCGGCCACGGCGGCGTCGCCGGCCCACAGCCGGACGGCCTCGATGTAGTCGCGGCGGCGGCCGAAGAACTCGGGCGGCAGGATGTGCGCGGCGAGGAACGTCGCGTGGATGCGCGGCATGGACGGCTCGCCCTCCAGCGACCGCAGCATCCGGATGTCGGCGAGTTCGCCGTCGCGGGTGAGGTGGTAGCCGGTCTTGGCCTCGACGGTGGTGGTGCCGGCGAGGATCCACTGGCGGAGCCGTTCGCGGACGCCGTTGCAGAGCGTCCAGGGGTCGGTGCCCCGGGTGACGGTGACGGTGGAGTTGACGCCGCCGCCCGCCGCGGTGATGGCGGAGTGCGACGACCCGCTGGTGCGCATGGCGAGCTCGGCCCACCGGTTGCCCGCGTAGACGGGGTGGGAGTGCGCGTCGATGAGGCCGGGGGTGACGAGGCCGCCGCCGAGGTTCTCGACGTGGTCGACGTCGACGATGTCGTCGATGATGCCGGGGACGCTCTGCGGGAGGTCGGAGGCGGGCCCGGCCCAGACGATGCGGTCGTCGTGGATGAGGACCGCGGCGTTGCTGCAGACGTCGGTGCCCGTCCAGAGCCTGCCGATGTTCGTCAACAGCCGTACGGTCATGGCGTCACCGACCTGGATCGAGCCGTGCGCGCAGCCGCGCGGGTTGGCGCTGGAGCGGGCCGCTCGCCCTCGTTCCAGTGTTCGGACCTGCCATGGCCACCTGCTCTCGATCCGAAACACCGGCAGGGTGCCGGCGACTCACCAATGGAGGGTCGGGTGGCCGGGCGACCACCGCTGGCAACGAGACCGGAGATATCGGTTTCGTCACGGTAGTGCACCGAAGGCCCGTCCGACAACCTTTCGTCGTAGCGCATCGACAGCCATCACCCCGCCCCTAGTGCTAAAGACCGTACGGATTTCAACCGAACCGTCAAGCGGATTGGACAAGCTGTCACCGTACGGCGACGCGAACGGTGCTTCCGCTGGTTCCGGACGAGCCCTAAGCCGGTCTCTGAGCAGCCGAAACCCACCGGGCCCGTGCTGGGCCCGGTGGGTCGGGGGTCAGGCCGTCGGGGCCACGGTCTCGTACCGGGAGAGCTCCCCGGCGAGACCGGCGGGCACCCTGGCGTGCAGGACGGTGCCTTCGGCGATGTGCTCCAGCTTGAGCACCTCACCGCGCTCGTGCACCTGCGCGACGAGGTCGCCGCGCTCGTACGGCACGAGGACGTGGAGCTCGCTCTCCAGGCCCGGGAGGTCGGCCTCGATGGCCGCGCGCAGCTCCTCGATGCCGAACCCGGTGCGGGCGGACACGACGACGCTGTGCGGCTCGCGGCGCCGCAGCCGGGCGACGGCGAGGTCGTCGGCCGCGTCCGCCTTGTTGATCACGATGATCTCGGGGATCGCGTCGGCGCCGATCTCCCGCAGCACCTCGCGGACGGCGTCGATCTGCGCCTCGGGGTCGGCGTCGGAGCCGTCCACGACGTGCAGGATCAGCCCGGCGTCGGTGACCTCCTCCAGCGTCGACCGGAACGCCTCCACCAACTGGTGCGGCAGGTGCCGGACGAACCCGACGGTGTCGGCGAGGGTGTAGGCGCGGCCGCCGGGCGTCTCGGCCCGCCGGACGGTCGGGTCGAGGGTGGCGAACAGCGCGTCCTCCACCAGCACCCCGGCGCCGGTGAGCCGGTTGAGCAGCGACGACTTGCCGGCGTTGGTGTAGCCGGCGATGGCGACGGCGGGCACCTGGTGGCGGCGCCGCTCGCCGCGCTTGGTGTCGCGCGCCTTGCCCATCTCGGCGATCTGCCGGCGCAGCTTGGCCATCCGGGTGCGGATCCGCCGCCGGTCCAGCTCGATCTTGGTCTCACCGGGGCCGCGGCCGCCGATGCCGATGCCGCCCGCGGCGCGCCCGCCGACCTGCCGGGACAGGTTGCCGCCCCAGCCGCGCAGCCGCGGCAGCAGGTAGTTGAGCTGCGCGAGCTCGACCTGCGCCTTGCCCTCGCGGCTCTTGGCGTGCTGGGCGAAGATGTCCAGGATCAGCGCGGTCCGGTCGATGACCTTGACCTGGACGGTCTCCTCCAGGTGCCGCAGCTGGCTCGGGGCCAGCTCGCCGTCGCAGATGACGGTGTCGGCGCCGGTGGAGATCACGATGTCGCGCAGCTCCGCGGCCTTGCCGGAGCCGATGTAGGTGGCCGCGTCGGGGCGGGACCGGCGCTGCACGAGCCCTTCGAGCACCTCGGAGCCCGCCGTCTCGGCGAGCAGCGCCAGTTCGCGCAGCGAGTTCTCGGCCTCGGCGGCCGTGCCGTCCGTCCAGACGCCCACGAGGACGACCCGCTCCAGCCGCAGGGCGCGGTACTCGACCTCGGTGACGTCGGTCAGCTCGGTGGACAGCCCCGCGACGCGGCGCAGTGCGCGGCGGTCCTCCAGGTCGAGTTCGCCCGTCAGGGGCTCGTACTCGACGTCGTCCTGGATCTGGGTCTGGGTCTGGTCTGCAGAGAAAGGTTCAGTCATATGTCCTCGGTAGAACGCCGCCTCGCGGCCGTATCTTCCCGGCGATCGTCTCACGCGCCGTCCCGGAGGTCACCTGCTTATCCCCAGTTTCCCCGTGGGTTGACGCAAGCGCGCGCGGGGAGGTCTCGCAAGGGATACCCGCTTTGACCGCACCTCGCACCGCCGAGTACGGTTCTCCACATAACAGAAGTCAAATTTCGCTATACGAAAGGGCGAGGCAGATGGCCGCACTGGAAGGCGTCGAGGTCACCGGACCTCTCGGCGACCGCTACGAGGAGATCCTGACCCCCGAGGCGCTCGGCCTTCTCGCCGCCCTGCAGCGCGCCCTCGGCGCCCGCCGCAAGGAGCTGCTCGAGGCCCGCGCGGAGCGGCAGCGCAAGCTGTCGGCGGGCGGGACGCTCGACTTCCTCCCCGAGACCGCGAACGTCCGCGACGACGACTCCTGGCGCGTCGCCGAGCCCGCGCCCGGCCTGGTGGACCGCCGTGTCGAGATCACCGGCCCCACCGACCGGAAGATGACGATCAACGCGCTCAACTCCGGCGCGAAGGTGTGGCTGGCCGACTTCGAGGACGCCAACACGCCGCTGTGGGACAACATGATCGAGGGCCAGCTCAACCTGCGGGACGCCCTCGACCGCACCATCGACTTCACCGACGCCAAGTCCGGCAAGAGCTACGCGCTCAAGGCCGACGAGGAGCTCGCGACCATCGTCGTCCGGCCGCGCGGGTGGCACATGGAGGAGAAGCACCTCCTCGTCGACGGCGAGCCCATGTCCGGGTCGCTGTTCGACTTCGGCCTCTACTTCTTCCACTCGGCGCGGCGCCAGCTGGCCAAGGGCAAGGGGCCGTACTACTACCTGCCCAAGATGGAGAGCCACCTCGAGGCGCGGCTCTGGAACGACGCCTTCAACCTCGCGCAGGACCACCTGGACGTCCCGCGCGGCACCATCCGCGCGACCGTCCTGATCGAGACGATCCCGGCCGCGTTCGAGATGGAGGAGATCCTCTACGAGCTGCGCGACCACTCCGCGGGCCTGAACGCCGGCCGCTGGGACTACCTGTTCTCGGTGATCAAGAAGTTCCGGGACCGGGGCACGGAGTTCATCCTCCCCGAGCGCAACGCGATCACGATGACGGCGCCGTTCATGCGCGCCTACACCGAGCTGCTCGTCCGGACGTGCCACAAGCGCGGCGCGCACGCGATCGGCGGCATGGCGGCGTTCATCCCGTCCCGCCGGGACGAGGCGGTCAACAAGGTCGCGCTGGAGAAGGTCCGCGCCGACAAGGCCCGCGAGTCCGGCGACGGCTTCGACGGCTCCTGGGTCGCGCACCCCGACCTCGTCCCCGTCTGCCGCGAGGTGTTCGACGGCGTCCTCGGCGACAAGCCGAACCAGCGGGACCGGCTCCGCGAGGACGTCGGCGTCACCGCCGCCGACCTGCTCAACGTCAAGGACACTCCCGGCGAGATCACCGAGGCCGGCCTGCGCAACAACATCGACGTGGCGCTGCGCTACCTCGCCACCTGGCTGGACGGCGCCGGCGCCGTCGCCATCCACAACCTGATGGAGGACGCGGCCACCGCCGAGATCTCCCGCTCCCAGGTGTGGCAGTGGATCTACAACGGCGTCTCCACCGCCGAGGGCCGGAAGATCACCAAGGAGTGGGTCGAGCAGCTCCTGGACGAGGAGCTCGACAAGATCCGCACGGAGCTGGGGCAGGCGTACAACGAGCCCCGCTACAACCAGGCGGTGGCCCTGTTCAAGGAGGTCACCCTGGCGGACGAGTACTCCGAGTTCCTGACCACGCCGGCCTACCAGCGCTTCCCGTAACCGCGGGCGGCGCGTGCGGAGAGCCGGGCGGCCGCGGGCCGTCCGGCTCCGGATCTTGCGGGGGTGTCGGGGGCGGAGGATGGTGGTAAGAGTGGAGTCCATGCTCACGGCGCTCGGGTCCCGGCTGGAGGCGCTGCTCGGAGCGGATCGGGTGATCACCGACCCGGTGCGGCTGCGCACGTACGAGTGCGACGGCCTCACCAACCACCGGGCGACGCCCGGGGTCGTCGTGCTGCCCGACACGGCCGAGCAGATCGCGGCGATCGTGCGGGAGTGCGCGGCGGCGGGCGTGCCCTACGTGGCGCGCGGGTCCGGGACGGGCCTGTCCGGCGGGGCCCTCCCCCGCACCGACGGCGTGCTGATCGTGACGTCCCGGATGCGCCGCGTCCTGGAGATCGACATCCCGGGGCAGCGCGCCGTGGTGGAGCCCGGCGTGATCAACCTGGACGTCACGCGGGCCGTCCGCCCGTACGGGTACTACTTCGCGCCCGACCCGTCCAGCCAGCAGATCTGCTCGGTCGGCGGGAACGTGGCGGAGAACTCCGGCGGCGCGCACTGCCTGAAGTACGGGTTCACCGCGCACCACGTGCTGGCGTGCGAGATCGTCACGCCGGACGGCGAGCTGGTGGAGCTCGCGGCGGACGCCCCCGGCTACGACCTGCTCGGGGTGTTCGTCGGGGCGGAGGGCACGCTCGGCATCACCACCAAGATCACGGTGCGGCTGACGCGGGTGCCGGAGACCGTGCAGACGCTGCTGGCGGCGTTCGACTCGATCGAGGCGGGCGGCACCGCGGTGTCGTCGATCATCGGCGCGGGCGTGGTGCCGGCGGCGATCGAGATGATGGACGCGCTCGCCATCGAGGCGGCGGAGGCGGCGGTGCGCTGCGAGTACCCGGCGGGCGCCGGGTCCGTGCTGATCGTGGAGCTGGACGGCCCGGACTCCGAGGTCGCGGCCCAGTTCGCCGAGGTGGAGCGGCTGTGCCGGGACGCGGGCGCGTTCGAGATCCGGATCGCCGCCGACGACGCGGAGCGGGCGCTGATCTGGAAGGGCCGCAAGTCCGCGTTCGCGGCGGTCGGCCGGATCAGCCCGGCCTACCTCGTCCAGGACGGGGTGATCCCGCGGACGGTGCTGCCGGACGTCCTGGCGAGCATCGACGAGCTGTCGGCGCGGTCGGGCGTGCGGGTCGCGAACGTGTTCCACGCGGGCGACGGCAACCTGCATCCGCTGGTGCTGTTCGACGACTCCGAGCCGGGCGCCGAGGCGCGCGCCGAGGAGGTGTCGGGGGCGATCCTCGACCTGTGCATCCAGCACGGCGGCTCCATCACCGGCGAGCACGGCGTGGGCGTCGACAAGGCCCGGTACATGCCGCGCATGTTCACCGACGCCGACCTGGACACGATGCAGATGGTCCGCTGCGGGTTCGACCCGGCGGGGCTGTGCAACCCGGGCAAGGTCTTCCCGACGCCCCGGCTCTGCGGTGAGGTGCCCGGCAAGCGCAAGGGCCCCCACCCGTACGAGGGAAAGGCGGACATCTTCTGATGCGGCCCCTGGACGCCCTGGCGAAGGTCTGCGCCGACGTGCGCCCCGGCGAGCCCGCCGAGGGCGTGCTTGGCGTCGAGCCCGCGCTCGTCGCCGCCCCGAAGGACCTGGCCGAGGCCGCCGACGTCATGCGCGTCGCCGCCGAGAAGGGGCTCGCGGTCGTCCCGCGCGGTGCCGAGACCCGGCTGGACTGGGGGACGCCGCCGCGGCGCTGCGATCTGCTGGTCGACACCCACCGGCTGGGCAGGCTCGTCGAGCACACGGCCGGCGACCTCGTCGCCAAGGCCGAGGCGGGGCTCCCCATGGAGCGGCTCAACGAGAGCCTCGCCGAGCACGGCCAGCGGCTCGCCCTGGACGTCCCCCTGCCCGGCTCCACGGTCGGCGGGACGGTCGCCAGCGGCGCCGCGGGGCCGCTCCGCACCCTCTACGGGACGCCCCGGAGCCTGGTCATCGGGCTGACGGTCGTCCGGGCGGACGGCCAGGTCGCGCGGTCGGGCGGCAAGGTCGTCAAGAACGTCGCGGGGTACGACCTGGGCCGGCTCTTCTCCGGCTCTTACGGCACCCTCGGGCTGATCGTGGAGGCCACGTTCCGGCTCCATCCGATCCCCGCCGCGTCCGCGTACGTCACGTGCGCCGTGAACGGGCCGGAGGACGCACATGACGCCGTCCAGAGCGTCCTCCACTCCCCTGTTGCGCCGAGTGCGGTCGAGTACATCGGTCCCGGTACGGTCTCGGTGCTCCTGGAAGGCGTGCCTGAGGGCGTCGCCGCGCGCGCTGGGCAGACGCAGCAGCTTCTGGGGGAGAGCTCCGAGATCTCCGAGTCCGCACCGGACGGCTGGGGACGCTACCCGGACGGCACCACCCTCATCGACATCAGCGCACCGCCGCCCGCGCTCCGCGAAGTCCTCACCCTGCTCGGGCCGGACACCGCGGTCACATGGAGCGGCAGCGGGAACGGCCACGTCGGTCTGGCCCCGGAGATGTCACCAGATGATGTGGCCGACGTACTAGGGCGGCTGAGGGACGTCCTGTCCCGGCACCGGGGCCACGCCGTCGTCCGTTACGCGCCGCAAGAGGTGCGCGGCGAGATCGACCTGTGGGGGCCGGTTCCGGCGCTCGCCCTGATGCGGCGCGTGAAAGACCAGTTCGACCCGGACCACAGGCTGTGCCCGGGCCGTTTCGTGGGAGGAATCTGATGAGCGCCCAGGACGATCTCCCTGATCTCCTGAACGACTGCGTCCACTGCGGTTTCTGCCTCCCCACATGCCCGACCTACGTGCTGTGGGGCGAGGAGATGGACTCCCCCAGGGGCCGTATCCATCTCATGCAGCAGCACCTTGAGGGCGCGCCGCTCAACGAGCCGATGGCCGAGAATTTCGACCGCTGCCTCGGGTGCATGGCCTGCGTGACGTCATGCCCGTCCGGCGTCCAGTACGACCGTCTCATCGAGATCACCCGCACCCAGGTGGAGGACGAGCACCCGCGTTCGCTGAAGGAGCGGGCCATCAGGGAGATGGTCTTCCAGCTGTTCCCGTACAAGCGGAGGCTCCGTGCTCTGCGCGGGCCTCTGCGCGCGTACCAGAAGTCGGGTCTGGAGCGCCTGGTCCGGCGCAGCGGCGTCCTGGAGCGCCTGTCGCCGTCCATCGCGGCGATGGAGCGGCTCGCGCCGCCGCTCGGGAAGGCGCCGCGGCTGCCCGAACGGGTCGCGGCGCGCGGCGAGCGCCGCGCCACGGTCGGGATGCTGACCGGCTGCGTGCAGAGCGAGTTCTTCCCCGGCGTCAACGCGGCCACGGCCCGCGTGCTGGCCCTCGAAGGCTGCGACGTCGTCATCCCCCGCGGCCAGGGCTGCTGCGGGGCGCTGTCGCTGCACTCCGGCCGGGCCGGGGAGGCCCGCGCCTTCGCCCGCCGGACGATCGAGACGTTCGAGTCCGTCGACGTCATCGTGGTGAACTCGGCGGGCTGCGGGTCGGCGATGAAGGAGTACCGGACGCTGCTCGCCGACGAGCCGGCCTGGGCCGCGCGCGCCGCGGCGCTGTCGGACAAGACCAGGGACCTCGCCGAGTACCTCGCGGAACTCGGGCCCCGCGCGGAGCGGCGGCCACTTCCGGTCACCGTCGCCTACCACGACGCCTGCCACCTCGCCCATGCCCAGGGCGTGCGGAGCCAGCCCCGCGCGCTGCTGGCCGCGATCCCCGAGCTGACCGTCCGGGAGATCGCCGAACCGGACATCTGCTGCGGTTCCGCCGGAACCTATAACCTGTTCCAGCCGGAGGCCGCCGGCGAACTCGGCGACCGCAAGGCGGTGAACGTGGACGCCACCGGAGCCGAACTACTGGTCGCCGCCAACCCCGGCTGCTCGATGCAGATCGCCACCGCGCTGCGTCGGCGCGGCGCCGGCATCGCGGTCGCGCACACCGCGCAGGTGCTGGACGCCTCCCTGCGAGGGCTCGGCCGCGACGCCCTCGTCGCGCGCACTTCGTAACCCGCCGGCCTGGGACACCGCCGTTCCGGGCGTCCGGTATCGTGGCCTGCCGCCGTTGCCGCCGTTGCCGACGACAGCTCGGAAGGACGCGCTTACTGAGCCTGGAGAAGGCCCGAGGGAGCACGCACCACCATGTCCAACAGCTACCAGCCCTACCGCTCGCACCGCCGCCGGAAGAAGACCGCCGCGGGCCGGCTCGGCCTCGCCGGGGCCGTCACCGGCGCCGTCGGCATCGCCGCGATCGCCGCCGGGATCGTGTTCCTGCGGCCCGGCGGCGACACCGCCCAGGAGACCGCCCAGCCGACCCTGGCGAGCCAGGGCGACGGCACGCAGCAGGGCTCGGCCGTGCCCGCGCCGAAGGCGGGCCCGCCGGTGAACTTCACGACCCCCGAGGGCTACGGCTACAGCCTCGCCGCGGTCCGGGCCGGGACCGACCGGCAGCCCCTCGGCGCCACCGCGGCGCCGCCGTCGGGGACGACGTACGCCTACGCCGACTACATCCTGACCAACACGCAGCGGCGGCCCGTCCTGCTCGACTACCCCGCCGACCTGTTCATGCCGAAGGCGCAGGTCCCGAAGGCGGCGCAGGAGCGGTGCATGCCACAGGCCGGCATCCCCGACGACATGTGCACGCTGCCGAACCACAGCAAGATCACCGCCCGGATCGACGGGTCGAAGCCGCCGGTCGACGACAGCGGCAGCATGATGATGCCGGGCGGCGCCTCCTACGTCGTGCGGATCGCCTCCGAACTCCCGGTCGCCGACGGCATCTCCGCCGACGACCTGCGGCTCTACGTGTGGAACGCGCGCTACACCAGCGACCGCAAGGGCATCCAGCTCGCCTTCCCGTAACCGTCCGGCCTTGTGGCTCAGCGACCGGTGAACCCGATGTCCTGGTAGTCGGGCTCTAGGAAGCCGCACGCCCCCATGTTGGCCAGGTCCGCGCGCGCTGCGACGAGTTGTGGACGCTGATACAGCGGCAACACCGACGCCTGGCGCCAGATGAGCCGGTCGGTTCCGTTCACGAGGTCGTGGACTTTCGCCGGGTCGGTCTCCGCGATCGCCCGGTCCATCGCCGCGTCTATGGCGGCGGTCCCGGTGCGGGAGTAGTTCTGCTGGACGCGGCCGGCGTGCGGCCGGGCGAACACCGCCCGCATCGGTGACACCGGGAACGAGGTGCCCAGCCACGAGAACGGGACGATGTCGAAGTCGCCCTTGGTCACGTGGGCGTCGAGGGCATCGTCAGCGGGAACGGGCCGGATGTCCACCCGGACACCGATACGTTCGAGCAGCGCGCGCGCCAGTTCCGCTTCGCGTGCGCTGATGGGGACGCCCGAAGGCACCACGAAGCGCAGCGCAAGCGTGCGTCCGGCCTTGGCACGGTACTTGCCGTGCTGTCGCCAGCCCGCCTCGTCCAGGAGCCGTCCGGCTTGCGCGGGATCGTATCCGCCGAGGACGGCCGAGTTGTCCTGGTAACCGTTCTGGGTGTTGACGTAGAAGTGATTGCCGAGGGTCTGGACCGGCACCCCCAAGCCGGACAGGTCGGACCGTGCGATGACCTCCCGGTCGATGCCCAGCATGACCGCACGCCGTACGCGCACATCGGACAGGACGGGCGAAGCGGCGTTGAACGTGAAGTGCCGCCAGTCGGGTCCGCCCGCGCGGCGTATGTCGGTACCTGGGACGCCTTGGACGCGCCGCATCGCGCTCGCGTCCAGCCCGATGTCCATCAGGTCGATCTCATGGTTGGCGAACGCCCCGGGCATCGCACTGGTGTCCATGGCGCGGTAGACGATGCGGTCGAGTTTCGCGGGCGCCCCCCACCAGGACGGGTCGCGGGCCAAAGTGACGGTCTTGTCGGTGCGGTCGATTCGCTGGACTTTGAACGGGCCTGCGGTCACGGGCAGTGCGTTCATCCAGCCGGTGTTGAACACGCGTGGGCTGGAGTAGGCGGCGGCCGGGTAGAGCGGGCTGAACAGGCTGCGCCAGTCGGCGTACGTCTGGGTGAACGTCACCTTCACGTCGTTTTCGCGGGGGCCTTGTTCGATGTGTTTGATCAGGCGGTATCCGCTGTCGGTGGAGACCTCGTAACGCCGGTCGCGTCCGGAAAGCGCACGGGCCTGCGCGACGAAATCGGCGAATCCGATGGGGCGGCCGTCAGACCATCTGGCCCGAGGGTTGAGCCGGTAGGTGACGGTCTGGCCCCGCTTGGTGCGCTTCAGCGTGGCCGACTCCAGATACTCCGGGACGGGATGGGGGACGGATTTCTCGTCAGAGCGCATCAGATACGGCAGGACGCCCTGAATGACATGGTCCACCGCGCCCTTGGTGCCGTTGAGATGATGGAAATTCCACTGTGACGGAAACTCCGGCAGCGGCCAGCGGAGCGTGCCGCCGTTCACGATTCGGTCGCGCGGGACGGGGTTGACGTCAGCGCCCGGCAGCCGCCCGGATGAATCGTTCTGCTCGCCGATGTCGCCGCATCCGGTCGTGAGCACGATGCCCAGAAGAATCGCGCCGAGTATCCGTTTCACTGCTCGACCTCAGCTCCGATGAGGGGGTGGTGGCAGGCGACCAGCCGGTCTGGGTCTTTCAAGGGCTCCGGATCCTGTTCATCGCACAAGCGAGCGTCCTGTTCGGCGACCGTGACGTAGCGGGGGCATCGGGATCGGAAACGGCATCCAGTTGGTGGTGACATCGGGTCTGGTGAGTCTCCTTGCAGAGGGACGCGTCGCAGCAGTGCGCGCGTGTAGGGGTGAGCCGGTGCCTCGTACACGTCCTGGGTCGGCCCCAGTTCGACAATGCGGCCCATGTACATGACCGCGACCCGGTCGGCGATGCGGTGGACGACGGCCAGGTCATGGGCGACGAGCAGATATGCCAGGCCAAGACGGTCGCGGAGGCTTTCCAGCAGAGCCATGACGCTTGCCTGCACAGGCGCGTCCAAGGCCGACACAGGTTCGTCCAAGAGCAGCAGACGCGGTTCCAGAGCCAGAGCCCGCGCGATGCTCACACGCTGCTTCTGCCCGCCAGAGAGTGTGTGGGGATAGCGCCGTACGGTGTCGGCCTCCAAGCCCACCAGCTCCAGCAGCTCCCCCACTCGGCTTCCGATCCGCGATGACGGGAATCCATGCGTGATCAGCGGCTCGGCGATGATGTCGGCCACGCGCATCCGAGGGTTGAGCGACGCTGCCGGGTCCTGGAACACGACCTGGACATCCCGCCGCAGGGCTTTCCGCCTAGCCGCGCTCAGCGACGCCGTGTCCTGGCCGAAGACGACCACACGGCCGTCCTGCGGCCCTGCCAGCCGCAGGATCTCCAGCAAGGTCGTGGTCTTACCGCACCCGGACTCCCCCACGAGCGCGAGGGTCTCGCCCTCCCGGACGTCGAAGCCGACGCCGTCGACCGCGCGCACACTGCCGACCCGTCGCCGCACCAGCGTCCCCTTGAAGACGGGGTAGTGCCGGACAAGGCCGTCCACTTGCAGTACGACAGGACGCTCAGGCCGAGGCTGCGACACACCCTTGTCTTCCACACGCGGGATGGACCGCAGTAACTCGGCCGTGTACGCCGCACGCGGTTCCCGGTAGATCCGCTCTACCGGCCCGGTCTCAACGATCCGCCCCTCGCGCATCACCATGACGCGATCGGCGAAGTCCTCGACGAGCCGCAGGTCATGCGTGATCAGCACGAGTGCGGCGCCGGTCGCGTCCTTCGCGGTGCGGAGGACGTCCAAGACCTGCGCCTGGACGGTCACGTCCAGGCCAGCCGTGGGCTCGTCCGCCAGGATCACGCCGGGACGGTTCGCGACGGCCATGGCGATCATCACCCGCTGCCGCATCCCGCCGGAGAACTCGTGCGGGTACGCGCGCGCCCGACCTGCCGCGATTCCCACCAGTTCGAGCAGTTCCAGGGCCCGAGCCCACGCCGCCGCCCGTGTGACCTTGGAATGGGCCCGTACCGCCTCGGCGATCTGATCGCCCACGGTGCGGACGGGAGTGAGCGCCGCATCCTGGAACACCATCGCCAGGTCGTCGCCGCGCACCCGGCACAGTTCGGCATCAGATCGCCCGATCAGCTCCTCACCACGCAACCGCACGGACCCCGTGACCTCGGCACCGTCCGGGAGGAGCCCCATCAGGGCTAGCGCGAGCATGGTCTTGCCCGCCCCCGACTCGCCCACGACCCCGAGGACCTCCCCGGCTTCGACCGTGAATCCGACCCCGCGCACGGCGCGCCCACTGACCGGAAGATCAACCGTCAGACCGCTGACGCGCAGCACCGTCATCGCACGTCCCGCAGCGGATCGAGGACGTCCCGCACCCCGTCGCCGACCAGGTTCACGGCGAGGACGATCAGCACGAGCAGCCCCGCGGCGGACATGAACGGCCAGGTGGCCGCCGCGCCCCGCCCCTCCGCGATCATCGTGCCCAGCGAGACGTCCGGCGGACGGACCCCGAAGCCGAGGAAGGACAGCCCGCCCTCGGCGACGATCGCGACGCCGGCGGTGAGGCTCGCGTCCACGACCAGGAACGACGCGACCTGCGGCAGGACATGCCGGACGAGCACGCGCGGCGCGCCCACCCCGGCGAACCGGGCGGCGAGCACGTACTCGCGCTCGCGCACCGACAGCGTCATCGCCCGCACCACCCTGGCGGTGAGCATCCACAGGAACGCAGCGAGCAAGGGCGCGAGCAAAGGCCATCCTCCGCCCGGCGCCAGAACGGCGACGACGAGGAAGGACGGCAGGACCAGCAGGAGATCGACACCCCACATCAGGGCCCGGTCGAGCAGACCGCCCGCGAACCCGGCGACGGTGCCGACGGCAGCGGCGAACGCCGTCGAGAGCAGCGCGGCCAGAAGCCCGATGACCAGCGACTTCCGCGCCCCGCGCAGCGTGAGCGCCAAGGCGTCCCGCCCGCTCTGCGTCGTCCCCAGCCAGTGCCGCGCCGAGGGCCCCTGACCGAACGCCCCGAAGTCGGTCTCGTCCCAGCGCCACGGCGCCACGATCGGCCCCGCGAACGCCAGGACGAACACCGACACCAGGAGCGCAATCCCGACAACACCCCGCCGGGTCATGCCGCGACCCCGGACCGAACCCTCGGGTCGAGGGCGGCGTTCAAGACGTCCGACACGAGGCCGGCCAAGACGACGGCGCAGGCGGCGACGCAGTCGATCGCCGCGACCACGTTGACGTCGCCGCGCGCGATCGAGTCGACGAGCCACTCGCCCATGCCGTGCCGCCCGAAGACCTTCTCGGTGAACACGCCCCCGAGAATGAGCAGCCCGGACGCATAGGCGAAGTACGTCGTCATCGGTACGAACGCAGTGCGCAGCCCATGCCGCAGCAGGGCACTCCGCTGCGAGAGCCCCTTGGCCCGCGCGGTCCGCACGAAATCGGCACGCAGGACGTCCAGCATCAGCCCCCGCTGGTACCGGCTGTACAGAGCGAGTTGGGCCAGCGCGATCGTGGTCATCGGAAGCAACAGATGCCGCACCTGATCAGCGAGGCTGCGAGGCGACCCCTCCCCCACCCACACGAACACCCGCACGCCCAGTAAGTCGTTCACCCTCACGGCAGCCGCCTGTAACAGCACCGCCAGAACGAACACGGGGACGGCTAAGAGCAGACAGGCCCCGCCCGTAACAACCCTGTCGATGACCCGTCCATGCGTGGCCGCCGCGTACGCGCCAACGAGAATCCCCAGCACGCCACCCACGACCCCGCCGGGAACCAGCAGGCGGAGGCTGACACCAAGCCGCCGCCATAACTCCGCGTTGACGGGCTCACCCTCCTGCGTCCGGCCGAAGTCCCCTTGCAGGACGCCCCGCGCCCAGGTCCGGTAGCGGTCGGCCAGCGGAGTCCGGTCGTTCAGGTTCAAGGCGCTGAGCCGGGCATCGATGACGGCCTCGGGCGGGCGCGGCGTCCGCCCCTGGAACGAGGCCCGCGGATCGAGGACGGCGGCGGCGAGCAGATAGGCGAGGCTCCCGGCGAACACGACCAGCACCGCACGGCTCACCACGCGCCGCAGCACGAACACCGCCACCGACTCCCCTCCCGCACCGCCCGCCAACGAACACGGAATGCTACACATCGAACACAGAACGCGCAGATGGACGACAAAACACCGTCCTGACCTGCACTTTCCGACTTCTCACATCCGGGCGTCGCGGCATCGGCGCGTCTCGCGCGCACGGCGGAACGGGCAGCGGAGAGGCAGCTCCCGCCCCAACTCGGCGGACCACCTCAAGCCGGGACAGATCTTCCCTGCTCAGGGCGCGCCATCGTAGGTTAGGGCTCCCCTGTTGGTTCCCCTAGGTAGATCATTCGGCCGGATGCGGCTCTCGGCCTGGGTCTCCACGACCTGGACGCTTTAACATTCCATTACTTTCGGGCGGGGAGTGCATGATGGAGACGGCAGCACACGGCCGCGCGGCGGGGCGCCTCGGCGTCCTCCTCGCGCTGGCCGCGGTCGCGTTCGTCGTCACCTCCCTGACCCTCGGCGCCTGGCTCCCGTCCGCCGAGCGGATGGTCTGGTGGCACCCCGAGATCCTCGTCGCGCTCGCCTGGACGCCCGTCGGCGCCGTGCTGCTGCGGCACCGGCCGGGGCTGAAGGTCGCCTGGCTCATGGTCGGCGCCGGCTTCAGCGCGGCCCTGTACGTCCTGACGCTGAACCTCGCCCCGTGGGCGGACCGGCACGACTGGGCCGCGGCCGGGTTCCTCGACTGGCTCGGGACGTGGCTGTGGGCGGTCGACACCTACGCGCTGACGCTGGTCCTGCCGCTGATCTTCCCGGACGGGCGGCTCGTGTCGCGCCGGTACCGGCCGGTGCTCGCGCTCGCCTGCCTCATGCCCGCCGTCGTCTGCGTCCACCTGACCATCGACCCCGGGGTGCGCCGCTGGCACAACGGCGTGTCGGTCTACCCCTTCGACGGCATCCCGCTGCCGATCAGCGCCGTCATCCTCGGCACCCTGGCCGCGGGCCTGTTCTCGGTGCTCGTCCGGTTCGTCCGGTCGCCGCCGGACGTCCGGCGGCAGATCGCCTGGGTCGTCTACCCCGGCATCCTCGCCGAAGGGGTCATCTACATCGGCGAGAACAGTCCCATCGGGGATCCCTTGCGCAACATCACCATCGTCGCCGTGCCGATCTGCATCGCGATCGCCATCACCCGCTACCGGCTGTACGACATCGACCTCGTGGTCAGCAGGACGCTGGTGTACGCCGGGCTGGTGGTCGTCATCACCGGCGTGTACTTCGCGCTGGTCGGCGGGGCGAGCCTGCTCGCGCACGGCCGGGGCACCCTCGCTGGGCTGGCCGGCGCGATCGTCGCGGGCGCTGTCTTCGAGCCCGTCCGGCGCCGCCTGCAGCGGATGGTGGACGGCGTCATCCACGGCGAGCGCGACCCGTACCGGATCGCCGACACCCTCAACCGGCGGCTGCAGACCGCCGCCGACCCCGGGGCCGCGCTCGCCGCGGCCGCCGAGGTGGCCCGCTCCGCGCTGCACGCGACCGGCGTGGTGATCGAGGTGCTGGACCGCGACGGCCGGACGATCTCCGCCGAGGACGGTGTGCTCGGCCCGCGCCCGCAGCTCGTCCCGCTGGTGTGGCACGGGGAGCCGGTGGGCCGGCTGCTATTCGGCGTCACCCGCACCCCCGACGCGCGGCTGTCGGGCATCCTCGCCCGCAACCTCGCCGAGCTGGCGAACGCGGCGCGGCTCGCCGCGGACGTCCAGCGCTCCCGCGAGCACATCCTGCGCACCCGGGAGGAGGAGCGGCGGCGGCTCCGCCGCGACCTGCACGACGGCCTCGGGCCGACGCTCGCCAGCCTCGCGATGACGGTGGACGCGGCCCGCATCACGCTGAAGACCGACCCGGAGGCGGTGGACACGCTCCTGGAGGAGCTGCGCGCCACCATGGGGCGCACCATCGGCGACATCCGCGACCTGGTGTACGGCCTGCGCCCGCCCGCGCTGGACGACCTCGGGCTGGAGGGCGCGATCCAGGCGCTCGGCGGCGTCGTCGCCACCGGCGACGGCCCGACGGTCGACGTGCGTGTGGAAGGCGACCTCAAAGGACTGTCCGCCGCCGCCGAGGTCGCCGCCTACCGGATCGTGCAGGAGGCGCTGACCAACGTGCACCGGCACGCCAACGCGTGCTACGCCGAGGTCACGCTGTGCCTGAACGGCGATCTGCACGTCACCATCGGCGATGACGGTGTGGGGTTGCCCGACCGGCTTCGTTCCGGGGTCGGCATGTCGTCGATGCGAGAACGCGCTACGGAACTGGGCGGATCCTGCACGGTCGGCCCCGGCCCCAACGGCGGAACCCTCGTCCGGGCCCGGCTGCCGGTCAACGGCGCCCATTCCTGACGCCGGCCGCTGACGCTCTCCCGGGGCGCGCTCACCCGGGGTTCTCCGGCCTCACCCTGGTGGGAGGGCCGGTGACCGCCCCCCGCCAAGAAGGTCGCCACCGGCCCTCAGGCTCCGTACGGCCCCGGGGCTCCCATCCCGGTCCGTACGGGCCATTCACCAGAGGGTGTGCAAGAAAGAAGTTATGCGGCTCAGGGTCCCGTTGGAGAGGGACACCTGTCCCGTTCATGCCGGGACGACTCCGGACCCGCCGCAACCCCTGGTGAGGCAAGGGTTCCGCTAGATCCACCCAGGACGCGTCTCACCCTCGGCGACGAGCACCGCCGGGCCGCGCAGATGGCTGGTCCGCCCGTCGAGGGTGACGGTCACCCGGCCGCCGGGAACGTCCACGGTCCATTCGGACGCGCCAGGGGTCCCCTGGGCCGCCGCGGCGGCCACCGCGACCGTCCCGGTGCCGCAGGAGCGCGTCTCGCCGGAGCCGCGCTCGTACACCCGCATCTCCACGTGCCGCTCCCCGACGGACTGGAAGAACTCGACGTTCACCCCGTCGGGGAACACGGCCGGGTCGAAGTCGGGGGCACGCGACAGGTCGAGCGCGGCGACCGGACCGTCCACGCGGCACGCCAGGTGCGGGTTTCCCACCGAGACCCGCCGGCCCTGGAACGCCGCGCCCGCCAGGGACGCCTCGCCGTAGCCGAGGAGCTCCGGCGCGCCCATGTCCACGCTCACGTCGCCGGACGCGCCGAGCGTCACCCGGCGCAGGCCCGCGCGGGTCGCCACGTCCCACTCGCCGGGCGCGGCCAGGCCGGCGTCGACGAGGTAGCGGGCGAAGACCCGGATCCCGTTGCCGCACATCTCGGCGATGCTGCCGTCGGCGTTGCGGTAGTCCATGAACCACTCCGCGTCGGCGCCCGCGTCGGCGTCGAGTTCCGCCGCCTTCGTCCGGACGACGCGCAGCACGCCGTCGGCGCCGATCCCGGCGCGCCGGTCGCACAGCCGCGCGACGGCCTCCGGGGCGAGGTCGAGGACGCCGTCCGGGTCGGGCAGGATCACGAAGTCGTTCTCGGTGCCGTGGCCTTTGACAAACCGCATCCTTCGATCGTATTGCCTCGCTCAGGTGCCCCGCCCGGCCTCCCCCGCGGCCTCCTCGACCAGGGCGAGAGCGCGTTCGACCAGGTCGGGGGCGTCGTGCGGGAGCCAGTGGACGCGCGGGTCGCGGCGGAACCAGGACTCCTGCCGGCGGGCGAAGCGCCGCGTGGTCCGGACGGTGTCCTCCTTCGCCTCCTCCTCGGTGCACTCCCCCGCGAGGAACCGGAGCACCTGCGCGTAGCCGAGCGCCCGCCCGGCGGTCAGGCCGTCCCGCAGGCCCCGCTTCTCCAGCGCCCGCACCTCGTCGACGAGGCCCGCGTCCCACATCCGCTCCACCCGCAGGGCGATGCGCTCGTCCAGGGCGTCGCGCGGGACGCTCACGCCGATCTGCAGGGCGGAGCCGTAGCGGTACCGGTGCTCGGGCAGCGTCGCGGTGAACGGGCGGCCGGTGATCTCGATGACCTCCAGGGCGCGGACGATCCGGCGCCCGTTGCTCGGCAGGATGGCGTCCGCGGCGGCCGGGTCGAGGCCGCGCAGCCGCTCGTGCAGCGTGCCGGGGCCGACCTGCGCCAGCTCCACCTCCAGGCGCGCCCGGACGGCGGGATCCGTCCCGGGGAACTCCATCTCGTCGAGCGCCGCGCGCACGTACAGGCCCGACCCGCCGACCAGCACCGGCAGCCGCCCCCGGCCCCGGACGTCCGCGATCGCGTCCGCGCTGAGCGCCTGGTACTCGGCGACGCTGGCCGTCTTCACCACGTCCCAGACGTCCAGCAGATGGTGCGGGACGCCGCGCATCTCGGCCGCGGACAGCTTCGCGGTGCCGATGTCCATGCCGCGGTAGAGCTGCATCGAGTCGGCGTTGACCGCCTCGCCGTCCAGCCGCAGCGCCAGTTCCACGGCGAGGTCGGACTTCCCCGCGGCCGTCGCCCCGACGACCGCGATCACATAGGGAGCATTGGGTGAGGTCACGGGATTGATTGTGGCAACAGAACGGGTATGGGCGGGGGGTACGGGTGTGCGTGCCAACCGCGCCGCACCGATCGAGACGAGGGATCCGGGGGGATCGGGAATGTCCATCGTCGACAAGGTCAAGCAGATGCTCGGGCAGCACTCCGACAAGGCCAGGCACGGCGTCGAGCGCGCCGGGGACATGATCGACGAGCGCACCGGCGGCAAGTACGCCGACAAGGTCGACAAGGTCCAGGAGAAGGCCGGCGAGATGCTCGACCGGGAAGGCGGCCAGGGCGGCGGCACCGGCCAGCAGGGCCAGGGCGGTCAGGGCGGTCAGATGGGCCAGAGCGACCAGGGCGGCCAGATGGGGCAGGGCGGTCAGCCCGGCCAGGGCCAGGGCCCCTCCTAACCTGCCCGGCGGTCGGGCCGCGACCAGGCCGCCACGAAGTAGCCGACCCCGTAGGGCGCGTCGTCGGCGAGCAGTTCCCCGCCGAGACCGGGCGAGTCCGAGGCCGCGCCCGCCAGCACCTGCCACGCCGCACGCCCTGCCGCCTGGACGTCCCGGGAGAGCCCGGGGTCCAGCGCGGCCAGGGCGGCGGCGTCAGCTGTGCCGAGCGCACGTGCCACGCCCTCATCGTGCGGGCGCGCGCGCACATCGAGATACCCGGGTGCCTTCTCTGAACGGCACGCCGACCCGTCCCCCATCACCAGGAGCGCCACACGGTCGGCCGCCCCTGCCAGTTCCCTGCCGAGCGATAGGCAAGTCTCGGGTTCGGCGTCGAAGGCCACGGCCTGGTAGCGCGCGCGGGCAGCGAAGCCATGCCGCTCCAGCAGCCACCGGCCGATCGTCAGGGAGAGCGGGAGCGCCTCTGCCCCGTCCACGGGTTCACGTGGGCTCGTCCAGTGGAGCCCGTACGGCCTGAGGGACGCGTAGGCGTCCGGGCCGTAGGGCCGCGTCTCCGCCCCGCCCCCGACGACGGCCAGCACGTCCGCGTCGCCGAGGAGCCCGACGGCCCGGTCGCAGGCGGTGCGCAGCGCGTCGAGCTCCGACGCCGCCTCCCCCGCCATCTCCGGGACGAGAACCGGCGGGTGCGGGCACACCGCCGCCGCTACGAGCACACTGCCTCCTTGGACGGGGTAACACCGCGCCTTGGGACCGGTAGACCGCGAACGGCCGCGAGAGCCGCGCTCAGGAGCAGCCGTGGCCGGACGCGGCGGCGGGTGCCGGGGCGGGCCGTCCGATCGACGGCATGCCCAGCGCGACGCCCTTCGGACCGCCGCCGTTCCCCTGGCGAGCCTCCCACGCGTCGCCCGCCCGCGTGCGGCGGACGTCCAGCACCGGCTTGTCGGCGACCAGGTGATGCGGTGCCGCGTAGGTGACCTCGACGGTGACCATGTCGCCGGGCCGGACCGGCTGCTCCGGGGCGCCGAAGTGCACGAGGCGGTTGTCGCGCGCGCGGCCGGACAGCCGGCGGGTCGCCTCGTCCTTGCGGCCCTCGCCCTCCGCGACCAGGACCTCCAGCGTGCGGCCGAGCTGCTTCTTGTTCTCCGCCCAGGAGATCTCCTCCTGGAGGGCGACGAGCCGCTCGTACCGCTCCTGGACGACCTCCTTCGGCAGCTGGCCGTCCATGGTCGCGGCCGGGGTGCCCGGCCGCTTGGAGTACTGGAACGTGAACGCCGAGGAGAACCGGGCCTCCCGCACCACGTGCAGGGTCTCCTCGAAGTCGGCCTCGGTCTCGCCGGGGAACCCCACGATGATGTCGGTGGTGATCGCCGCGTCCGGGATCGCCGCCCGGACCTTGTCGATGATGCCGAGGTAGCGCTCCTGCCGGTACGAGCGCCGCATCGCGCGCAGCACCGCGTCCGAGCCGGACTGCAGCGGCATGTGCAGCGACGGCATCACGTTCGGCGTCTCGGCCATCGCCGCGATGACGTCGTCGGTGAAGTCCTTGGGGTGCGGCGAGGTGAACCGGACCCGCTCCAGGCCCTCGATGCCCCCGCAGGCGCGCAGCAGGCCCGCGAAGGCGGACTGGCCGCCCTCGGTCATGGCGCGCACCTCGTCCGGCGCCGCCGCCAGGGCCCCGAAGCCCGAGCCGTAGGCGTTGACGTTCTGCCCGAGGAGGGTGACCTCCAGGACGCCCTCGCCGACGAGCGCCTCGACCTCGGCGAGGATCTCGCCGGGGCGGCGGTCCTTCTCCTTGCCGCGCAGGGACGGGACGATGCAGAACGTGCACGTGTTGTTGCAGCCGACGGAGATCGACACCCACGCCGCGTACGGCGACTCCCGGCGCGTCGGCAGCGTCGAGGGGAAGGTCACCAGCGACTCTTCGATCTCGACCTGGGCCTCGCTCTGCACGCGGGCCCGCTCCAGCAGCGCGGGCAGCGACCCGATGTTGTGGGTGCCGAACACCACGTCCACCCAGGGGGCGCGCTTGACGATGGTGTCGCGGTCCTTCTGCGCGAGGCAGCCGCCGACGGCGATCTGCATGCCCGGATGGCCGTCCTTGACCGGCCGCAGATGGCCGAGGTTGCCGTAGAGCCGGTTGTCGGCGTTCTCCCGCACCGCGCAGGTGTTGAACACCACCACATCGGGCTCGGCGTCCCCGGCGCGGACGTACCCGGCCGCCTCCAGCAGCCCGGACAGCCGCTCGGAGTCGTGGACGTTCATCTGGCACCCGTAGGTACGGATCTCGTACGTGCGGGCGGCCGTCTCCATTGGCGCACTCATGACGGTAACCAAGGGTACGGGCCCGTCCCGCCGCGATGGAACGTCCGGCCGCGGCGGCCCCGGCGAACGGCCTGCTTCCGGGGGCCGGGGCGCACCCGCGGACACCCCGCTCCGACCAGCCCAGATGATCACTCTCCGCCACGATGGACCCCGTCCGACATGGGGATTCGTGATCGGATCGGTACCGCTCGGCAACTTTCAGGCGCCCGGCCATGACGTAAAGTCCGTCCGCATGACGGACAGCGAAGGCGAGCTCGACCTCACCAAGGACGAGCCCGAGGACTCCGTTCCGGAGCCGGCCCCCGCGGCGGGCGACCGGGCTCTCGTCGTGGTCGAGAACGTCAACAAGCACTTCGGCGAGCTGCACGTCCTCAAGGACATCAACCTCACGGTGAACTCCGGCGAGGTCGTCGTCGTCATCGGCCCCTCCGGGGGCGGCAAGTCGACTCTCTGCCGGTCGATCAACCGGCTGGAGCCCATCGACGGCGGGAAGATCCTCGTGGACGGCAAGGAGCTCCCCCAGGAGGGCAAGGAGCTCGCGAAGCTCCGCGCCGACGTCGGGATGGTGTTCCAGTCGTTCAACCTGTTCGCCCACAAGACGATCCTCGAGAACGTCACGCTCGGGCCGGTGAAGGTCCGCAGGCAGGGCAAGCAGGAGGCGCAGAAGCACGCGATGGAGCTGCTCGACCGGGTCGGCATCGCCAACCAGGCCGGCAAGTACCCGGCGCAGCTGTCCGGCGGGCAGCAGCAGCGGGCCGCGATCGCGCGCTCCCTGGCGATGAAGCCCAAGGTGATGCTCTTCGACGAGCCGACCTCGGCGCTTGACCCGGAGATGGTCAACGAGGTCCTGGACGTCATGACGGGGCTCGCCCGCGAGGGCATGACGATGATCGTCGTCACGCACGAGATGGGGTTCGCGCGCCGCGCCGCCCAGAAGGTCGTGTTCATGGCGGACGGTCAGATCGTCGAGGAGAACACCCCCGACGAGTTCTTCACCAACGCGCGCACCGACCGCGCGAAGGACTTCCTTTCCAAGATCCTCACGCACTGAGCCGCGGGGCTCCGGCAGAGAGCAGAGGTAGGACGAGAAATGCGAGTACGTCGTTTCGGCGCCCTCATCGGGGCGGGGATGGCGCTGTCCCTGGCGCTCAGCGCGTGTGGCAGCGACACCGAGAAGACCGAGGCCAAGACGGTCGTCCAGAAGGCCAAGGACGACAAGAAGCTGACCATCGGCATCAAGTTCGACCAGCCGGCGCTCGGGCTGAAGAAGCCCGACGGCACCTACGACGGCTTCGACGTGGACGTCGCCAAGTACGTCGCGCAGAAGCTGGGCGTGCCGGAGAGCGGCATCACCTTCAAGGAGACGACCTCCGCGAACCGCGAGTCGTTCATCGGCGGCGGGCAGGTCGACCTGATCTTCGCCACCTACTCCATCACCGAGGCGCGCAAGCAGCAGGTGACCTTCGGCGGTCCCTACTACGTCGCGCACCAGGACACGATGGTGAAGGCCGACAACACCGACATCAAGAAGGCCGCCGACCTCAAGGGCAAGAAGCTCTGCAAGGCGGCCGGGTCGAACTCGTTCCGCCGCATCACCGAGGGCCCGCCGGACGGCAAGCTCAACATCAAGGGCGTCACGCTGGTGGACGCCGGCAGCTACTCCGAGTGCGTGAGCAAGCTGAAGTCCGGCGCGCTGGACGCGGTGAGCACCGACGACCTGATCCTGGCCGGCTTCGCCAACCAGCAGAAGGGCTCCTTCAAGGTCATCAACGACCCCTTCACCGACGAGAAGTACGGCGTCGGCATCAAGAAGGGCGACAAGGAGACCTGCGAGGCCGTCAACAAGGCCATCACCGAGATGTACTCCGACGGCACCGCCAAGACCCTGCTGGAGAAGCACTTCGCCGGCACCGGGCTGAAGCTCGTCACGACCGCCCCGCAGATGGAGGGCTGCTCCTGACCGGGGGCCGCGCCTGACGCCCGCCGCGCCGGCGCGTCCCCGCGGAGCGGCTCCCGGGGACGCGCCGGTCCGGCCTGACACCGCCGGCCGGGCTCGACACCGCTGGCCCGACACCGCTGGAACGCCATGAAACAGCTGAGCAATGTTTGACTTCAGCCCGTTCTTCGACAGCTTCGACGAGATCCTCCAGGGATTCTGGGCGACGATCCGCCTGGCGGCCGCCGCGGCGGTGCTCTCCCTCATCATCGGCACGGTCCTGGCGAGCTTCCGCGTCGCCCCCGTCCCGGTGCTGCGCGCCTTCGGCACGGGCTACGTCAGCATCGTCCGCAACACGCCGCTGACGCTGGTGCTGCTGATGTGCAGCCTCGGCCTCAACGACATCCTCGCGCTGAAGTTCTCCTCGACCTCGTCGGTGACGTACTACTGGTGGGCCGTCCTCGGCCTGTCCGCCTACACCGGCGCCTTCGTCTGCGAGACGCTCCGGTCGGGGATCAACACGGTCCCGCTGGGCCAGGCGGAGGCGGCGCGGTCGATCGGCCTGACCTTCACCCAGTCGCTGCGCATGATCATCATGCCGCAGGCGTTCCGCGCGATCATCGCGCCGATGGGCAGCGTCCTCATTGCGATGATCAAGAACACCACGGTCGCCGCGGCGGCGAGCTACGCCGAGGTCGCGCTGGTCACCAAGACGATCGTCGACAAGCCCACGTTCTCCAACGGCGTCATCCCGCTGTTCCTCGGCGTGGCCGTCGGCTTCCTGATCCTCACCCTGCCCACCGGGTACTTCTTCGGCTGGCTGGCCAAGCGGATGGCGGTGGCGCGATGAGCAAGGAAGCTACTGTTCTCTTCGACATCCCGGGGCCGCGGGCGCGCGCGCGGAACAGGGCGCTCGGCGTCGCCGTCACGGTGGGGCTCGCCGCGATCCTCGCCGCGCTGATCTGGCGGCTGGCCGCCAAGGACCAGTTCGCAGGGAAGTTCTGGACGCCGTTCACCGAGTGGACGGTCTGGCGGCACCTGATCATCCCCGGCCTGCTGAACACGCTGAAGGCCGCCGCCGTCGCGACCGTCCTGGCGCTGCTGTTCGGCGTCGTGTTCGGCCTGGCGCGGCTCTCCGACCACTGGTGGATCCGGGTGCCCGCGGGCGCGGTGGTGGAGTTCTTCCGCGGCATCCCGCTGCTGATCCTGATCTTCCTGGCCTTCTTCGTGCCGAACAAGATCAGCCCGCAGATCGCCGAGTCCCAGTTCGGGCAGCTGCAGCGCGTCTCGGTGGACTACTTCTTCTCGATCTTCGGGGTGGAGAGCAACGCCGGCGTCGTCACCGTCCCGGCGTTCGCCGCGGTCGTGTTCGGCCTCACCATGTACAACGGCTCGGTGCTCGCCGAGGTCGTCCGGGCGGGCGTCCTGTCGATCCCGAAGGGCCAGGCGGAGGCCGCCTACTCGATCGGGCTGCGCAAGAACGGCGTCATGCGGCTGATCCTGCTGCCGCAGGCCATCACCGTGATGATGCCCGCGATCGTCAGCCAGATCGTCGTCCTGCTCAAGGACACCGCCCTCGGGTTCATCATCGCCTACCCCGAGCTGCTGTCCGCGGGCTTCCGCCAGGTCCCCGCCAACTACAGCAACAACGTCCTGCAGGCCGGCATCATCGTCGCGATCATCTACATCGCGATCAACATGTCGGTGAGCCGGCTGGCGACGTGGCTGGAGGCGCGCAGCCGCCGCAGCCGCAAGACCGAGGCCAAGACCATGGGCACGGGCGGGGCGCCGCCCGTCGCCGGGGTCGGGGTCGGCGAGCAGGCCGTCCCGTCGACCTGATCTCCACGGTCGCCCGCCGCGGGGGGGCCGCCGGTCACCGGCGGCGCCCCCGCGGTCGTTCCGGCGCACGTTACCGGTGAGTCCGCTGGTGGCGCGCTTGTATCTTTCCGAAGTCAAACAGGGCGTCATGGCCCCAACCGATCCCCGTATGCGGGACGATTCCTGTTATGACCGCTCGTGCGACCCTCCCCTACGGCTCCTGGCCCTCCCCCATCTCCGCGGCCGATGTCGCCCGCGCCCGGCTGCGCCTCAGTTTCCCCACCGTCGCGGGCGATGACGTCTGGTGGCAGGAGACCCGCCCCGAGGAGGACGGACGGACCACGGTCATCCATCTCAAGGGCGGCCACCGCACGGAGCTGCTGCAGGCCCCGTGGAACGCCCGTACCCGCGTCCACGAGTACGGGGGCCGGTCGTACCTGCCCATCCGCACCGGGGAGGGCTGGTCGATCGTCTTCGCCAACTACGACGACCAGCGGCTCCACCGGCTCGACGAGGGCGACCCCAAGCCCTACCCGCTGACGCCCGAGCCGGCCGTCCCGGCGGGGCTGCGCTACGCCGACTTCGTCCTGTCGCCGGACCGGACGGAGATCTGGTGCGTGTGCGAGGGCCACATCGCCGCGCCGGCGGAGGCGGCGCCCGAGCCCGCCGCCGAGGGCGCGGAGGCCGCGGCGCCGCCGGCGGAGGAGCCCGGCACCACGGGGATCAGGCGGGCCATCGTCGCCGTGCCGCTGGACGGCCGCGCCGCCGGCGACGCCGGCGCCATCCGCGAGCTGGTCACCGGGGCGCAGTTCTATGCCAACCCCGTCCCGTCCCCGGGCGGCGGGCACCTCGCCTGGGTGCAGTGGAACCACCCCCGCATGCCCTGGGACGGCACTGAGGTGCGCGTGGCGGCGCTGGAGGACGGCCGTACGGTCGCGCCCCGCACCGTCAAGGGCGGGCTCAAGGAGTCGGCCCTCGCGCCGCTGTGGCGCGACGACGAGTCCCTGTACGTCATCTCCGACTGGCCCGGCTGGTGGAACATCTACCAGGTCGGCCTGCACGGCGAGTCCCCGCAGGCCCTCTACCCGGCCGAGGAGGAGTTCGCCGCCCCGCTGTGGCAGCTCGGCGGCATGCCGTACGCGCTGCTCGGCGACGGGCGCCTCGCCGTCCTGCACGGGGAGGGCGACATGCGCCTCGGCGTCTACGACCCGGAGACGCTCGACCTAGTCGACCTGGAGGTCCCCTACGAGCACTGGGCGACGGAGCTGTCCGCGGACGGGACGACGATCGTCGGCATCGCCGGCGGCCCCGACCTGCCCCCCTCCGTCGTCCGCGTCGACACCACGACCGGGCGCGTCGAGGGGCTGCGCCGCGAGCTGGCCGAGCTGCCGGACGTCGCGTACCTGTCCCGGCCGCGCGCCGAGCGCCTCGAAGGGCCGTTCGGGCGTCCCGTCCACGCCTACGTGTTCCCGCCGACCAACCCGGAGGCCGCCGCGCCCGAGGGCGAGCTGCCGCCGTACGTCGTGTTCGTGCACGGCGGCCCCACCGGCCGGGTCTCCAAGGTGCTCGACCTGGAGCGGGCCTACTTCACCAGCCGCGGCATCGGCGTCGTCGACGTCAACTACGGCGGCTCCAGCGGCTACGGCCGCGCCTACCGCGAGCGGCTGCGCCGCCAGTGGGGCGTGGTCGACGTAGAGGACGCCATAGCCGCCGCCCAGGCGCTCGTAGACGGCGGAATAGCCGACCCGGCACGTCTCGCCATCCGGGGCGGCTCCGCGGGCGGCTGGACGACGCTGGCCGCGATCACGCAGACCGACGTGTTCAAGGCCGCGACGTCCTACTACGGCATCAGCGACCTGCAGAGCTTCGCCGAGGCCACCCATGACTTCGAGTCGCACTACCTGTTCGGCCTCATCGGCCCCCTGCCCGGCTTCGAGCGCGCCTACGAGGAGCGCTCACCGCTCGGGCACGCCGACAAGACCGCCTGCCCCGTCCTGCTCCTGCAGGGCCTCAGCGACCCGGTGGTGCCGCCGGACCAGTCCGAGCGGTTCGCGCTGGCGCTGCGCGACAAGAAGACGCCGCACGCCTACCTCACGTTCGAGGGCGAGTCCCACGGCTTCCGGAAGGCCGCCACGGTCATCCGCAGCCTGGAGGCCGAGCTGGCCTTCTACGGGCAGACCCTCGGCTTCGAGCCCCGCGGCGTGGAGCCCATCAACCTCACCGTGGGCTGACCGTCAGGGCACGGTGCACGGCTGGACGTCGAGCAGGTCAGCGGGCGAATTCGATGGCGCGGGACTCGCGGACCACGGTGACGCGGATCTGGCCCGGGTAGGTCAGCTCGTCCTCGACCTGCTTGGCGATGTCGCGGGCGATGACCTGCGCCTGGATGTCGTCGACGGTGTCCGGCTTGACCATCACGCGGATCTCGCGGCCGGCCTGCATCGCGAAGACCTTCTCCACGCCCTCGTGCTTCTCGCGGGCGATCTGCTCCAGCCGCTCCAGGCGCTTGACGTAGGCCTCCAGCGACTCGCGGCGCGCGCCCGGGCGGCTGCCGCTCACCGCGTCCGCGGCCTGGGTCAGCACGGCCTCCACCGTCCGGACCTCGACCTCGTTGTGGTGGGCCTCGATCGCGTGGACGACGTCCTCGTGCTCGCCGTACCGGCGCGCGATCTCGGCGCCGATCAGCGCGTGGCTGCCCTCCACCTCGTGGGTGAGCGCCTTGCCGATGTCGTGCAGCAGCGTGCACCGCTTCGCGATCTCCACCGGGAGGCGCAGCTCGCTCGCCATGACCCCGGCGATGTGCGCGGACTCGATCAGGTGCTTCAGCACGTTCTGCCCGTAGGACGTGCGGTACCGCAGCTGGCCGAGCAGCGCGATCAGCTCCGGGTGCATGTCGGCGATGCCGACCTCCACCAGGGCGTCCTCGCCGGCCCGGACGCACAGCTGCTCCACGTCGCTCCGGCTGCGCTCGTAGATCTCCTCGATGCGCTGCGGGTGGATGCGCCCGTCCAGCACGAGCTTCTCCAGCGTCAGCCGCCCCACCTCGCGGCGCACGGGGTCGAAGCAGCTCAGCAGCACCGCCTCCGGCGTGTCGTCGATGATGAGGTTCACCCCGGTCGTCGTCTCGAACGCCCGGATGTTGCGGCCCTCCCGGCCGATGATGCGGCCCTTCATCTCGTCGCTCGGCAGGTGCAGCACCGACACGACCGACTCCGCCGTCTGCTCGCTCGCGACCCGCTGGATCGCCAGCGTCACGATCTTGCGGGCGCGCTTCTCGCCCTCGGTCCGCGCCGTGTTCTCGATCTCGCGGACGATCGGGATGGACTCCCGCTTGGCCTGGTTCTCGATCGCCGCGACGAGCTCGGCCTTGGCCTGCGCGGCGGTGAGACCGGCGGCCTGCTCCAGCACCTTGCGGCGCTCCTCGGCGACGCCGGCCAGCTCCTCCTTGCGGGCGTCGAGCGCCCGCCGGGCCTCGGCGAGCCGCGCCTGCCGCTCCTCCAGGCGGCGCATCTCGGCGTCCAGCCGCTGCTCGCGCTCGGCGAGCCGGGCCTCCCGGCGCTCCAGATCCTCCCGGACGGCCCGCAGGTCGTCCTTGATCGCGCGGCCCTCCTGCTCGGCCTCCGCGCGGGCGTCGGCGGTGAGCCGCTGCGTGTCGCGCTCGGCCTGCTCCAGGGCGTCGCGCGCGTCCCGCTCGGCCTTCGACCGGATCTCGTCGGCCTCGCTCTGCGCGCGGGCGATCTCCGCCGCGGCTCTGCCGGGCATGCCGGGCCGCCACAGGATCGCGATCACGAGAGCGACCAGGGTCACCAGCAGCGCTGCACCCAGCAGGACGCTCTCCATGAGGCAGATCCTTCCTCGCCGCGGGCCCGTCCGGACTTCGGGACCCTGCCTAGCGAGGATTTACTCGCGCGCGCGGACGCACGACGTCACCGGGCCGCACGCGGCGCGCCCTCGATGACTCGGCCGCATCCGGTCGACGAACGTGTCCTGTATGCCTCTCAGCTGCTGGAACGTGCTCGGTCGTATGGCAATCCGCGAGACGCGGAGTAACTCCTCACTGCCGTAACGGTAAGCGGCATGGAGGTAATGAGCAAGCAAACGAGGGGCATTCCGGACTAACCGAACGTCAGCGTGACTCCTCCCTTACCACCCCTCCTGACTCCCCGCGCCCGTCCGGACCCGGCCAATCCCCGCCGCCGGGACCGGCCGGGCCGCGGCGGCCCACCCGCCCGCGCGGCGGACCACCCTGGTGGCGACGGCGGCGTAGGCGACGCCGCCCGCGAGGGAGGCGAGCAGGGCCAGCACCTCCGAGCGGTCCTCCAGCAGCGGGTAGACCTGCCAGTGGACCAGGTAGATGTAGAGCGATCCGGCGGCCAGCAGGCCGGTGAGCCGGTTGAGCCAGGCCGCGCTCGGCAGCTTCGGGATCCAGATCAGCAGGAGGACGCCGGCGATGACGACGGCCGTCCGCGGGGACGCGCCCGAGCCGAAGTAGCCGGGGACGGTGGCCAGCACCACCGCGGACACCAGCAGCCGCTGCGCCGGGCCGGACGCCCTCGCCGCGGCCCAGCCGAGCGGGAACAGCCAGCAGGCGGTGATCGCGTCCGGCAGGTCCGTGCGGCCGCCGAGGTCGTACCGCAGGAGCAGCGCGGCCGCCAGGAGGCCGAGCGGGAACCCGAAGGGGGCGCGCCGCTCCGCCCGGTCCAGGGCCGGGACGCTCAGCAACGCCGCCATGGCGGCCAGGATGTAGACGATCACCTCGATGAACCAGTAGTTGCTGGCGTGCCCGATCGCGCTCTTCAGCAGCAGCGCGTCGGCCAGGTGGTAGTCGGCGGTGAGGAGCGCCGCCAGGCCGATCCAGACGACGCTCGGCACGGCGATCCGGGCCAGCGCCGCCAGCAGGTCCGCGCGGCGCCTCCCCGCCCCGGCGGCGGTGAGGTGGAACCGGGCGAAGTTGAAGCCCGCCACCGCGAGCAGCACGTGCGCCCCGCCCCGGACCGTGAACACGCCGATGTGCGACCCGACGATGAGCACGATCGCGGCGGCGCGCAGCACGATGCCCGTCTCCAGCGTCCGCAGCCGGGCGCGCCGGGCCGGGCGCCGCAGGTCGCGGATGCGCCGGGTGTGCCAGTCGGCGGGCAGTGCGCCGAGGGCCTCCTCCAGCTTCAGCGACATCTCCACGTAGGACAGCGAATCGCCGCCGAGACCGACGAAGCTGTCGTCCTCGGTGACGTCGGGGCGGTCCAGGATCCGGGCGTACAGGCGGCACAGGTCCGCGCCGGCCACCGGCTCGGCCCGGCCCAGCCCCAGCACCGCCTGAAGGTCGGGCTTGCCGGTGGCCAGCCGGGGGATCTCGGGCAGGACGTGCGCGCTGACCGCCCTGGCCGGCAGGCCGCACTCCGCCGCGACCAGCCGCCGGACGCTCCGGGCGCCGGCATCGCCGCCCGCCACGGCCACGACCAGGCCCGTGTCGTCGCCGGCGCAGCACGCGGTCAGGCCGTGCCCGGCGAGCATCTCCTCGACGCGCTGCAGGTCGACGCGCAGGCCGTACGGCTTCACGAACCGGCCGCGGCGCCCCACGATCTCGTACAGCCCGCCCGGCAGCCGCCGCGCCACATCGCCGGTGCGCAGCTCATCGACGGTACGGCCGAGGGCCAGGTCGGCGGGGCCGCCGGCGTAGCCGAGCATGACGTTCGGGCCCGAGTACACCAGTTCGCCGGTGCCGGGTGCGGAACCGTCCGGCAGCGGCTCCAGCCGGAAGGACCCGCCGGGGATCGGAACACCGATCGCCTCCGGGTGGGCGGAGGCGAGTTCGGGAGGCAGGTAGGCCATGCGGGCCGTCGCCTCGGTCTGGCCGTACATGACGACCAGGTCCCAGCCGCGCCGCCTCCCGAGCGCCGCGTAGCGCGCCACCCGGTCGGCGGGCATCCGCCCGCCCGCCTGGGTGACGTACCGCAGCGACGGCAGCCGCATGTCGGCGAACCCCACCCGGTCCAGCAGCTCGAAGGTGTAGGGGA
Organism: Actinomadura sp. NPDC049382; assembly: GCF_040677125.1. Classification (NCBI taxonomy): domain Bacteria; kingdom Bacillati; phylum Actinomycetota; class Actinomycetes; order Streptosporangiales; family Thermomonosporaceae; genus Actinomadura; species Actinomadura sp. NPDC049382. The sequence continues at coordinate 41,917 of NZ_JBFARO010000013.1, read as the reverse complement.
CGCCCGCCAGCGCGGTGCCCCGCGCGGCGCGGAACAGTTCCCAGAAGCGGTCGTCGGCCACCGACAGGTCCGTGAGGACGAGCCCCGCGCCGCGCAGCAGATGACTGTTGATGACCGACAGGCCGTAGCAGTAGTGCATCGGCAGGGTCGTGGCGGCGCGGTCGCCGGGGTGGATGTCCAGGTAGGCGGCGATGGACTCCGCGTTCGCCCGCAGGTTCTCGTGCGACAGCCGGACGAGTTTCGGCGACCCCGTCGAGCCGGACGTGCTGAGCAGCAGCGCGAGGTCGGGATGCAGGGTGTGCGCGGAGCCCTCGCGCCGCTCGTCGAGCGTCCCGTCCGGGAGGGCCACGACGTCCGGGTCGTAGGCGGCGGTCAGGGACCGCAGGGACTCGGGCCGGTCGTGCGGCGCCAGCAGGACGGGATGCCCCGACGCGAGCGCCGCCAGGTAGACAGCGAGGGCGTCGACTGTGTTGGCGCCCGCGAGCAGGACGAGCCGCCGTCCGGGGCCGAGCCGGCGGGCGGCGGCCGCGACCCGGTCCGCGAGTTCGCGGTAGGTCACGGCGGCGCCGGAGGTGATGAGCGCCGTCCGCTCCGCGTGAACCGCGAGTCCGCCGGCGAACGGGACGTCCGGGGGCGGCACCGCGTGGGGGGTGATCACGCGGCGTATGTTAGGTAAGGCTAAGCTCTCTGCCAAATCGCTTACCGACCCGCATCCCGAGGAAGCCATGCGAAACCCCCTGCGCCGTCTCACGTCCGCTCTGGCCATGACGGCTCTCGTATTGCCACTCGCCGCATGCGGCCTCGGGGGCGAGGCCGGCCTGGTCGTCTACTCCGGCCGCAACGAGGGCCTCGTGAAGCCCCTGCTGGAGAAGCTGGAGAAGGCCGTCGGCACCGACGTCGAGGTGCGCTACGGCTCCAGCGCCGAGCTGTCCGCCCAGCTCCTGGAGGAGGGCGACAAGACCAAGGCCGACCTGTTCCTCTCCCAGGACGCCGGCGCGCTCGGCGCCCTCGCCAAGGCCGGCCGCATGGAGAAACTGCCCCAGGCGTCCCTCGACAAGGTCGCCGCGCAGTTCCGCGGCGGCGCCGGCGACTGGGTCGGCGTCTCCGGCCGCGTCCGCGTGCTGGCCTACCACCCCGGGCAGGTCGCCAAGGCGCCCGACACCGTGCGCGACCTCGTCAAGCCGGAATGGAAGGGCAAGATCGCCTACGCGCCGACCAACGCGTCCTTCCAGGCGTTCGTCACCGGCATGCGCGTCCTGGACGGCGACGAGGCCACGCTCGCCTGGCTGAAGGGCCTGAAGGCCAACGGCGTCAAGGCCTACGACAACAACATCGCCGTGCTGGACGCGGTGAACTCCGGACAGGCCGCCCTCGGCCTCATCAACCACTACTACTGGTACGAGAAGGTCGCCGAGAAGGGCGCGGACGGCGTCACCGCCAAGCTGCACTACCTGCCCGGCGGCGACCCCGGCGCCCTGATCAACGTCGCGGGCGTCGGCGTCCTCAAGGGCGCCGAGCACCGGGCGGCGGCGCTCAAGGCCGTCGACTACCTGCTGTCGCCCGAGGCGCAGACCTACTTCAGCGACGAGACCAAGGAGTACCCGCTGGCCGCCGGCGTCACCAGCACCGTCCCCGGCCTGCCTCCGCTGGACTCGCTGAAGGCCCCCCGGATCGACCTCGGCGAACTCGATTCGCTGCAGCGGACCCTGGCGATGCTGCGCGAAGCGGGGATGGTCTGACCCGCATGACCGCGGCTCGCGCCCCCCGGATCCTGCTCGCTCCGGCGTGCCTGGCCGGGGCCCTCGCCCTGCTGCCCCTCGGCTACCTGGCCGTGCGGGCGCTGGAGCGGGGCCCCGGCTTCGCCTGGTCGGTGATCACCACCGAGGGCACCGGGCTGCTCCTCGTCCGCAGCCTGGCGCTGGCCGCCGTCGTGGTGACCGCCTGCCTCGTCCTCGGCATCTCGCTGGCGTGGCTCACCGTGCGCACCGCGCTGCCCGGCGCCCGTGCCTGGGCGGTGCTCGCCACCCTCCCGCTGGCCGTGCCCAGCTACGTGGCCGCCTTCGCCTGGCTGTCCGCAGTGCCGGGCATGTCGGGATTCACTGGTTCTGCGGTGTCGCTGACCCTGGTCAGCTACCCCTACGTCCTCCTCCCGGTCGCCGCCGCGCTGCGCGGCATCGACCCCGCGCAGGAGGAGACGTCCCGGTCCCTCGGCGCGGGCCCGGTGCGGACGTTCCGCCGCGTCACCCTCCCCCAGCTCCGTCCGGCCGCGGCCGGCGGCGGGCTGCTCGTCGCGCTGTACGTCCTGTCCGACTTCGGCGCGGTGTCGCTGATGCGGTACGACACGTTCACCCGCGGCATCTACACCTCCTACCAGGCCAGCTTCGACCGCACCCCGGCCGCCGCGCTGAGCGCGGTCCTCGTCGTGCTGACCATCGGCGTCGTCGCCCTGGAGACCCGGACCCGCGGACGGCGCGGGCACGCCCGGACCGGCGGCGGAACCGCCCGGCCGTCCGCTCCGGTCCCGCTCGGCCGGGCGGCGGCGCCCGCCCTCGCCTGGTGCGGCGCCGTCGCCGCGGCCGCCGTCGCCTTCCCGCTGGGCACGCTCGCCTACTGGCTGGTGACCGGGAACCGCGCCGGCTGGGACCCCGCCGGGCTGCTGAGCACCGCGGGCGTCACCCTCGCCGTGGCGGGCGCGGGCGCCGCGCTCACCACCGCGCTCGCCCTGCCCGTCGGGGTCCTCGCCGCCCGCCACCGGGGGCGGGCCGCCGAGCTGATCGAGCAGGCCGCCTACGCCGGGCACGCGCTGCCCGGCATCACCGTCGCCCTGGCCCTGGTCTTCTTCGCCGTCCGCTACGCCACCCCGATCTACCAGGAGCTGCCGCTGCTGGTCTGCGCCTACGCGGTGCTGTTCCTGCCGGTCGCGGTCGCCGCCACCCGCGCCGCCGTGCTGCAGTCGCCGCCCGTCCTGGAGGACGTCGCCCGCTCGCTCGGCCGCGGCCCGCTGCGCGTGCTCCGGGCGGTGACCGTACCGCTGGCGGCCCCCGGCGTCGCGGCGGGCGCGGCGCTGACCTTCGTGATCTGCATGAAGGAGCTGCCCGCGACCCTGCTGCTGCGCCCCACCGGCATGGACACCCTCGCCACCCGGCTCTGGACGGAGACGGGTACCGCCTCCTACTCCGCCGCCGCCCCGTACGCGGCCGCGCTGATCCTGCTCGCGGCCGTCCCCTCCTACCTCCTCGGAAGACAGCGCCCGTGAGCGAGTTGCGAATCGAAGGCCTGACCAAGGCGTACGGCCCCGAGGGGGCCGTCCTGGACGGGCTCGACCTCACCGTCCCCGGCGGCTCCCTGGCCGCCGTCCTCGGCCCGTCCGGCTGCGGGAAGACCACCCTGCTCCGGATCGTGGCGGGCTTCCTGCGCGCCGACGCGGGCACCGTCACCGTGGGCGGACGCGCCCTCACCGCCCCCGGGACGCACGTCCCGCCGGAGCGCCGCCGCATCGGCATCGTGCCCCAGGAGGGCGCGCTGTTCCCGCACCTGAGCGTGGCCCGCAACGTCGCCTTCGGCGTGACCGACCGCGCCGCGCGGCACCGCCGCACCGAGGAGATGCTCGAACTGGTCGGCCTCGCCGGGTACGGCCGCCGGATGCCGCACGAGCTGTCCGGCGGCCAGCAGCAGCGGGTCGCGCTGGCCCGGGCCCTGGCCCCGGAGCCCGCGCTGGTCCTGCTCGACGAGCCGTTCAACGCGCTGGACAGCGCGCTGCGCGCCGGGATACGCGCCGACGTCCGCGCCGCCCTGCGCACCATCGGCGCCACCGCCCTCCTCGTCACCCATGACCAGCAGGAGGCCCTGTCCACCGCCGACCTCGTCGCGGTCGTCCACGCCGGGCGCGTCGCCCAGTGCGGTACCCCGCAGGAGGTGTACGGCCGGCCCGCGAGCCCGTGGGTCGCGGGCTTCGTCGGCGACGCCGTGCTCCTGCCGGGCACCGCCTCGGACGGCACCGCCACAACCGCCCTCGGCACGGTCGTGCTGAGCAGGCCCGCCGGGGCCGCCGGCGACGGCACGGTGATCCTGCGCCCCGAGCAGCTACGGCTCACCGAGGCCGGCGGGACCGCCCCGGGCGGGACGGTGACCGACGTCCGCTACTACGGGCACGACGCCATGGTCACCGTTTCGGTCGAGGGGCTCGCGGCCCCCGTCGACATCCGGGTCGACGGCCACGTACAGCTGCGCCCCGGCGACCCCACCGGCCTCCGCCTCACCGGCGAGGCCACCTTCCACTCCACCCCCTCCTGACCCCGGCCGTCAGTCGATGGGGTCGGGCGGGGCGGGGACGGTGTCGGGGTCGGTGCCCTCGTCGGCGAGGGCCTCTCTCACCACGCGGTAGGAGAGGCCGGGCGGGTAGCCCTTGCGGGCGAGCATGCCGACGAGGCGGCGCATGCGCTTGGCGGGGTCGGCGCCGCGGGTGGCGGGCAGCCTGCGGACGACCAGGGCGCGGGCGGTCTCCTCCTCCTGGGCCGGGTCGAGGGTCTCGACGGCCTCGTTGACGGTGTCGTCGGCGACGCCGCGCCGGCGGAGTTCGGCGGCCAGGGCGCGCTTGGCCAGGCCGCGGCCGCTGTGGCGGGACTGGACCCAGGCCTGCGCGAACGCCTCGTCGTCGATCAGGCCGACGTCGGTGAAGCGCGCGAGGACCCGGTCGGCGACGTCGTCGGGGACGTCCTTGCGGCGGAGGGCGTCGGCGAGCTGGGCGCGGGTGCGCGGCGACGCCGAGAGGAGGCGCAGGCACACCTCGCGCGCCCTGGCCTCCGGGTCGCCGCCCTCGGTGGCGCGCGGGGCCGGGCTCATCGGCCGCCGCGCCCGGTGACCGCCGTGGGAGCGGCGGCGCCATCGGGGAAGGTCCGGGCACCGGTCCTGCGGTGCCCGGTAAGGCGCCGCCGCCCTGCATAGGAGATCATCGCTTACTCTTCGTCAAGAGTCACCCATATCAGGGGATTCCTTGTCAGGAATCACCCGTCTTGGTGGCCTTCGCGGTCTTCTTCGCGGCGGTGGTCTTGACCGCGGGCGCGGGGGCCGGGGCGGCGTCCGGGGCCGCCGCGGGCGCGGCCTCCTTGTCGACCTTGGGGCCGATGCCCAGCTTCTCCTTGATCTTCTTCTCGATGCCGTCCGCCAGGTCGGGGTTGGCCTTGAGGAAGTTGCGGGCGTTCTCCTTGCCCTGGCCGAGCTGGTCGCCGTCGTAGGTGTACCAGGCGCCGGACTTGCGGACGAAGCCGTGCTCCACGCCGAGGTCGATCAGGCCGCCCTCGCGGCTGATGCCCTGGCCGTAGAGCAGGTCGAAGTCGGCGACGCGGAACGGCGGGGCCATCTTGTTCTTGACGACCTTGACGCGGACCCGGTTGCCGACGGCCTCGGTGCCGTCCTTCAGGGTCTCGATGCGGCGGACGTCCAGCCGGACCGAGGCGTAGAACTTCAGCGCCCGGCCGCCGGTGGTCGTCTCGGGCGAGCCGAACATGACGCCGACCTTCTCGCGGAGCTGGTTGATGAAGATGGCGGTGGTCTTGGTCTGGTTGATCGCGCCGGTGAGCTTGCGCAGCGCCTGCGACATCAGGCGGGCCTGGAGGCCGACGTGGCTGTCGCCCATCTCGCCCTCGATCTCGGCGCGGGGGACGAGCGCGGCGACGGAGTCGATGACGACGATGTCGATCGCGCCGGAGCGGATCAGCATGTCGGTGATCTCCAGGGCCTGCTCGCCGGTGTCGGGCTGGGAGACCAGCAGGGCGTCGATGTCGACGCCGAGCTTGGCGGCGTACTCGGGGTCGAGCGCGTGCTCGGCGTCGACGAACGCGGCGATGCCGCCCTTCTTCTGCACGCTCGCCACGGCGTGCAGCGCGATGGAGGTCTTGCCGGAGCCCTCGGGGCCGTACACCTCGACGACGCGGCCGCGCGGCAGGCCGCCGATGCCGAGCGCGATGTCGAGGGAGATCGCGCCGGTCGGGATCACCTCGACGGGCGCCCGGGCCTCCTCGCCCATCCGCATGACCGACCCCTTGCCGAACTGCCGCTCGATCTGGGCGAGTGCGGTCTCGAGAGCCTTCTCCCGGTCGTTCGCTGCCATTGAGATGTCCTTCTCGTCGTGACTGTCGGCTCTCGGCCGCTGCTTGCGATGTCGAGGGCGACGTTACGGCGGGCCACCGACACTTTCGAGCGCCCGGCGCGATTGTGGACGACGCCGCGTGCCGGGACCAGCCTACCGAACATCCGTTCGATCATCGTCCGGTATGGCGATTTGGACGGGAATCGCCGTGCGTTCCATGGTCCCGACCCCGTACGCTGGCGCCGTCCACGGAGGGTTCCAATCATGACGCTGACCGTCCTCTTCTGCGTCGATCCGCTCCATCCCCGGCGCGTTGACCCCCACTTCTCCCGCGAGGCCGAGGCCGTCCGGGACCACTACGGCGAGACGGCCCTGATCGACCACGACGCGCTGCGGCGCGGGGACGTGGAGGACGCGATCGGCGCCGTGCCCGCCGGCCTGGGCCCGGTCTGGTACCGAGGCTGGATGCTGTCGGCGGGCGAATACGCCGCGATGGCCGCCGCCCTGAAGCAGCGCGGCACGGTGTTGCTCACGCACCCGGACGACTATAGGCGCGCCCATGAGCTGCCGGGCTGGCACGAGACGTTCGCCGGGCTGACCCCGAACAGCGTGTGGCGCCCCCTGGGCACCGGCCAGGATCCGGGCGATCCCAGTGAGCTGGCCGAGCTGGTCCGGCCGCTGCGGAGCGGGCCGGGCATCGTCAAGGACTACGTGAAGTCGTGCAAGCACGAGTGGGAGGAGGCGTGCTTCGTCCCGGACGTGAAGAACCTGCCCCGGCTGCACGACATCGCCTCCAAGATGGTCGCGCTGCGGGACGACCATCTGGCGGGCGGTCTCGTCGTCCGCGAGTTCGAGGAGTACGACGGCGCCGGCGAGGCGCGCGTGTGGTGGGTGGACGGCGAGCCCGCGCTGGTGGGGCCGCACCCTGACAGCCCCGGTGTGGAACTCGATCCCGATCTGACCGCCGTGGCTCCGGCCGTCCGCGCCCTGGGCTGCCGGTTCATCACCACGGATGTGGCCCGCCGGACGGACGGCGCCTGGCGCGTCGTGGAGGTCGGCGACGGCCAGGTCAGCGATCTGCCGTCGTCCGTGGACGCGATGGACCTCTACGCCCACCTGCCCGTCCCGGACTGACCGTCCCTAACGGAGGGTCGAGGGGACGTCGAAGGTGGCGACGACGGCCTGCCACACCCGCTTGGCAGATTCGCCGTCGGCGAGGGCCTGCTCGATGGTGCGGCCGCCCAGTTCCGCCATGACGTAGTCCTTGGCCACGCTCTGGGCATAGCTTTCGCCGAACTGCTGGTTCATCCGATCCCAGAACACTGTGAGCCGCACGCCCTCCACGCTATCCGACGGAGGGCTCCCCCAAGGACCGCGCGACCTCGTCGGGGACGTCCGGTCCGGTGCCCTGCCGGTACTGGCGGTGCAGGCCGGTCAGGTAGCGCTCGACGCCCTCGATGACGCGGGCCGTCCGGTAGGAGGGAAAGACGTCGAAGGCGTGCTGGGCGCCCTGCATCTCGGCGTAGACGACGGGTGACGCGGAGACTTCTCTGAGCCGTTCGACGAATCGCCGGGCCTCCGCCACGGGGATGAGCGAGTCACGGCTCCCGTGGATGACGAAGAAGGGCGGCGCGTCCTCGCTGATGTGCGTGACGGGGGACGCGTTGGCGTACACCTCGCGGTTCTCGGCGAAGGGCCTCTTGATGACCATCTTCTCCATGATGCGATTGGACCCCATGGGGGCGGGCCAGGGCCCCGCCTCGACGAGGTTGTAGACGCCGTAGAACGGGACGGCGCCCCGCACGCTCGTGTCGACGTCCTCGAAGCCCGGCTGGAATTCGGGCTCGTTCGCGGTCAGCGCCACCAGCGCGGTGAGGTGCCCGCCGGCCGATCCTCCGGTCACGCAGAGGAAGTCGGGGTCGGCCCCGTACTCCTCTGCGTGCTCCTTGTACCAGGCGAGGAAGTGCTTCAGGTCGATCAGATGCTCCGGCCAGGTGGCGCGCGGGCTGAGCCGGTAGTTGACGTTGAAGCCGACCCACCCCTGCAAGGCCATGTGGTTGAGCAGCGGCAGGCCCTGCTCGCGCTTGTCTCCGATGACCCACGCACCGCCGTGGATCTGCATGAGGCCCGGACGCAGCACACCATCGGCGGCGTCGGCCACGGGGCGGTACACGTCCAGCTTGAGGCGGAGCCGCCCTTCCTCGCGGTACAGGACGTTGCGGTCGACGCGCACGCCCTTGCGCGGGATCAGGCACAGCGGCGGGACGAAGAGCGGCGCCAGCGGGAAGCGGGGCGCGCCTTCAGGGTCCAGGTCGAGCGGTGTACCGCACTCCCGCAAGGTGACGACTGTACGGCGGGAGGCCGCGATGGTGGCCGCGACACCCGCCATCCCGGCGAGCGCCAGGACGAGGCCCGTCCAGCCGGCCCAGCCGTCCAGCCCTCCGAACCCGGCCACGAGAGAGGTGGCGATGGCCCACGTGACGAGCACATGGGGCGCCATCTCGATCGTCAGCCAGCCGAAGAAGAAGCCCGGCACGAGAAGCAGGCCGCCGCGCCGGGGAGCGTGCGCGTTGACCGCGGTCAACGCGAAGAGGATCCCGAGGGCGAGCAGGACGTAGGGCATCGCGGACTCCCTTGGGGTGTGCGTCCTACCGGTAGACCATGCCCGTACAAGCGCTTGCTTACAATGTGACGCCCACCACTCCCGCGCGTTCTGTCGGACCCGCGAGGCAGGATGGCGCCATGGGCGGTGACGTGCTCGAACGCTTCTCCCCGGCGACCCGCGCCTGGTTCTCCGGGGCGTTCGCCGCGCCCACGCCCGCGCAGGCCGGGGCGTGGGCGTCGATCGCGGGCGGCGACAACACGCTGGTCGTGGCGCCGACGGGGTCCGGCAAGACCCTGGCGGCGTTCCTGTGGTCCCTCGACCGGCTCGCCACCGAGCCCGTCCCCGACGACCCGCTGCGGCGCTGCCGCGTCCTGTACGTGTCGCCGCTGAAGGCGCTCGCGGTCGACGTCGAGCGCAACCTGCGCGCCCCGCTGACGGGCATCCGGCACGCGGCGCGGCGGCTCGACCTGCCGGAACCGGGCGTCCGGGTGGGGATGCGGTCCGGCGACACCCCGGCCGACGAGCGCCGCCGGCTCGCCGTGAAACCGCCGGACATCCTGATCACCACGCCGGAGTCGCTGTTCCTGATCCTCACCTCGCGGGCGCGCGAGTCGCTGCGCGGCGTCGAGACCGTCATCGTCGACGAGGTGCACGCCGTGGCGGGCACCAAGCGCGGCGCGCACCTGGCGCTGTCCCTCGAACGCCTCGACGCGCTGCTCGAACGGCCCGCGCAGCGGATCGGCCTGTCGGCGACCGTCCGCCCCGCCGGCGAGGTGGCGGCGTTCCTCGGCGGGCCCCGGCCGGCGGCGGTCGTGCAGCCGCCGTCGGAGAAGGTGTTCGACCTCGACATCGTCGTCCCCGTGGAGGACATGGGCGAGGTCGGCCAGTTCGTGGACGACGCCGGTGCGGCCGACCCCCGCCAGCGCAGCATCTGGCCCCATGTCGAGGACCGCCTCCTCGACCTCATCCAGGCCCACCGCTCGACGCTGGTGTTCGCGAACTCGCGGCGGCTGGCCGAACGGCTCTGCGGACGGCTGAACGAACTCGCCTACGAGCGCGCGACGGGCGAGCCCCTGCCCGAAGACCACTCCCCCGCCGCGACGATGGCGCAGGCGGGCGCCGCCAGGGGCGCGCCCATGGAGATCGCCAGGGCGCACCACGGCTCGGTGTCCAAGGAGGAGCGGGCCGGCATCGAGAACGCGCTGAAGGAGGGGCGCCTCCCGGCGGTCGTGGCGACGTCCAGCCTGGAGCTGGGCATCGACATGGGCGCCGTCGACCTGGTCGTCCAGGTGGAGTCGCCGCCGTCGGTGGCCAACGGCCTCCAGCGGGTCGGGCGCGCGGGCCACCAGGTCGGCGCCGTGTCCAAGGGCGTCATCTTCCCCAAGTACCGGGGCGACCTCGTCCAGACGACGGTGGTGGCCGAGCGCATGCGCGGCGGCGAGATCGAGGAGCTGCGCTACCCGCGCAACCCCCTCGACGTCCTCGCGCAGCAGATCGTCGCGATGGTCTCCATGGACGAGTGGGCCGTCGATGACCTCGAATCGCTGGTGAAGCGCGCCGCGCCCTACGCGACGCTCCCGCGCTCGGCGCTGGAGGCGTGCCTGGACATGCTCGCCGGCCGCTACCCCAGCGACGAGTTCGGCGAGCTGCGCCCCCGCCTCGTCTGGGACCGCGTCACCGGCCTCCTGCGCGACCGCCCCGGCGCGCAGCGCCTCGCCGTGACCAGCGGCGGGACGATCCCCGACCGCGGCCTGTTCGGGGTGTTCCTCGTCGGCGAGAAGTCCTCCCGGGTGGGCGAGCTGGACGAGGAGATGGTCTACGAGTCCCGCGTCGGCGACGTGTTCGTCCTCGGCGCCAGCTCGTGGCGCATCGAGGACATCACGCCCGACCGGGTGCTCGTCTCGCCCGCGCCCGGCCAGCCCGGCAAGCTGCCGTTCTGGCACGGCGACACCCTCGGCCGCCCCGCCGAGCTGGGCCGCGCGCTCGGCGCGTTCACCCGCGAGCTGGCCGGCCTGCCCGCCGAGCGGGCGCGAGAGCGCGCGTCCGCCGCCGGGCTGGACGCGTGGGCGTCCGCCAACCTCGTCTCCTACCTGGGCGAGCAGCGCGAGGCCACCGGGCACGTCCCCGACGACCGGACCATGGTCGTCGAGCGGTTCCGCGACGAGCTCGGCGACTGGCGGATGGTCGTCCACTCCCCGCTGGGCGCGCGTGTGCACGCGCCCTGGGCGCTCGCCATGGCGGGCCGCCTGCGCGAGCGGTACGGCGTCGACGCCCAGGCCATGCACGCCGACGACGGCATCGTCATCCGCATCCCCGACATGGACGAGCCGCCCAGCCTCGACCTCGCCGTCTTCGACGCCGACGACGTCGAGCGCGTCGTCGTCGACGAGCTGGGCGGCTCGGCGCTGTTCGCGGCGCGGTTCCGCGAGTGCGCCGCCCGCTCGCTGCTGCTGCCCCGGCGCCGTCCCGACAAGCGCATGCCGCTCTGGCAGCAGCGCCAGCGCGCCGCGCAACTGCTCGCCGTCGCGAGCAAGTACCCGTCGTTCCCGATCGTGCTGGAGACGATGCGCGAGTGCCTGCAGGACGTGTTCGACGTCCCGGGCCTGGTGCAGCTCATGCGCGACCTGTCGGGACGCAAGGTCCGCATGGTCGAGGTGGAGACGCCCGAGCCGTCGCCCTACGCCCGCTCCCTGCTGTTCCACTACGTCGGCGCGTTCATGTACGAGGGCGACTCCCCGCTCGCCGAGCGCCGCGCCCAGGCCCTCGCGCTCGACTCGGCGCTGCTCGCCGAGCTCCTCGGCCAGGCCGACCTGCGCGAGCTGCTCGACCCGGACGCGGTCGCCGACACCGAGCGCGAACTCCAGCGCCTCGCGCCCGACCGCCGCGCCCGCGACCTGGAGGGCGTCGCCGACCTGCTCCGCGCCCTCGGCCCGCTCACCACGGCGGAGGTCGCCGACCGCACGCTCTCCACCGCGCGCGGCCGCCCGGACACCGGCGACGGCGCGCTCGCGGTGGACGATTCTGGCGCGCTCGTCCCCGCCGACCCGCCGGACGGTCCGGAGTCGCCGCCGCCCGCCGCTTCGGAGGCGGCGGGATGGCTGGTGGAGCTGGAGGGCACGCGGCGGGCGATCCGGGTGCGGATCGCGGGCGAGGAGCACTGGGCCGCGATCGAGGACGCCGGGCGGCTGCGCGACGCGCTCGGCGCGCCGCTGCCGGTGGGCGTCCCGGAGGCGTTCCTCGAACCGGTGGACGACCCGCTCGGCGACCTGGTGTCGCGGTACGCGCGCACGCACGGGCCGTTCCGCGCGGCCGGGGCCGCCGCCCGCTTCGGTCTGGGCGTCGCCGTGGTCACCGAGACGCTGCGCCGGCTGGCGGGCGCGGGGCGGGTCGTGGAGGGCGAGTTCCTGCCGGTCGAGGCGGTGGCGGGCCCGCTGACGACCGAGTGGTGCGACGCCGGCGTCCTGCGCATGCTGCGGCGCCGCAGCCTGGCCCGGCTCCGCGCCGAGGTGGAGCCGTCCCCGCCGGAGTCGCTCGGCCGCTTCCTGCCGGTCTGGCACGGCATCGCGGGCGGGTCGCGGCTGCGCGGCATCGACGCGCTCGTCCAGGCGGTCGAGCAGCTGCAGGGCGCGGCCGTCCCGGCGTCGGCGCTGGAGTCGCTGGTCCTGCCGTCCCGCGTCGCCGGCTACACCCCCGCCATGCTGGACGAGCTGACGTCCGCGGGCGAGGTCGTGTGGGCGGGGCAGGGCGGGCTGCCGGGCGGCGACGGCTGGGTGGCGCTCTACCTGGCCGACACCGCGCCGCTGCTCATGCCGGAGCCCGCGGAGATCACCCTCACGCCCGTGCACCAGGCGGTCCTGGACGCCCTCGGCGACGGCGGCGCCCACTTCTTCCGCACGCTGTCCGACCGGGTGAACGCGGACGTCACCGCGGGCGACGCCGACCTCGTCACCGCCGTGTGGGACCTCGTGTGGTCCGGGCACCTCACCAACGACACGATGGCGCCGCTGCGGGCCGCGCTGGGGTCCGGCCGCCCGACGCACCGGTCCCGGACGACGCGGCGCGGCCGGCCCGTGCTGCCGTCCCGGACGGGCCCGCCGACGGTCGCCGGGCGCTGGTGGCCGCTCCCCGCGCGGGAGGCCACCGCGACGCTGCGCTCGCACGCCCTCGCCGAGGCGCTCCTGGAGCGGTACGGCATCGTCATCCGCGGCGCCGTCGCCGCCGAGCGCACCCCCGGCGGCTTCTCCGCCGTCTACCCGGTGCTGCGCGCGTTCGAGGAGACGGGCCGCTGCCGCCGCGGCTACTTCGTGGAGGGCCTGGGCGCCGCCCAGTTCGCCCTGCCGGGCGCCGTCGACCGCCTCCGCGCGCTCCGCCCGACGTCCGCTCCCCCGGACGACATCTCCGCGCTCTGGGAGACGCCCCGCAGACCCGACGTCCGCGCCCTCGTGCTGGCCGCCGCCGACCCCGCCAACCCGTACGGGGCGGCGCTGCCGTGGCCGGGGCGCGACGACGAGGTCGCGAGCGGCCACAAGCCGGGCCGCAAGGCGGGCGCGCTGGTGGTGCTCGTCGAGGGCCGCCTCGTCCTCTACGTCGAGCGCGGCGGCCGCACCCTGCTCACCTGGGACGACGACCCGGACGTCCTGCAGCCGGCGGTGGACGCGCTGGCGCTGGCCGTCCGCGAGGGGGCCCTCGGCAAGCTGACCGTCGAGCGCGCCGACGGCGAGTCGATCAACGACTCCCCGCTGGCCGCCGCCCTGGAGTCGGCGGGCTTCCACCCGACCCCCAGGGGCCTGCGCCTGCGCACCTGACCCCGGATCGGCATCGCGCCCGCCCCGGCGGTCCGGGTCGCCGGCTCGGTCAGCGGCGGCGCTTGAACATGGCGATCAGGCCGCGGAGGGCGCGCTCGTCCATGGAGCCGAACGGGTTGTCGTGGACGAGGTAGGTCCAGGTCGCGGAGGGGCGTTTCAGGCCGGCGGCGTCGAGGTCGATGCCGTCCTCGGTGGCGGTGAGGCCCTCGAAGGCGGCGACGGCCCGCGCGCGGGCGTCGCCGAGGAGGCGCTTGCCCGCCGGGACGGCCTCCCGGTTGAACTCCACCAGCGGGTCGAGGCCGCGGCCGAGGGAGCGCAGGTGGATGCCCTCGCGCAGGTCGGCGAGGAAGGCCAGGTGCTCGGCCCAGCAGCGGTCCAGCTGGTAGAGGACGATCTGGCGGGCGGCGGCGGCCACCGCGTCGGCGCCGGCGGTCTTGGTGAGCTCGGCGTGCTTCGCGGGCGCGGCGTCGGCCATCGCGCGGTCGGCGGCGTCGCCGTTCAGGACGGCGTCGCGTTCGGTGAGCAGCTCGCGGCGCTGCAGCCCGATGAGGTGGTTGTAGCGCCAGGTGTTGCGGTGCAGTTCGAGGTCGACGCCTTCGGCGACGCGCTGGGCGTGGCCGACGATCCAGTGGGCGCCCTTGTCGGTGATCAGCCCGTCGTCGCCAGCCGCGGCCCTGCTCGTCTCGTCGGGGGCGTAGCGGGTGACGAGGTCGTCCTGGAGGCTGGTGAAGAAGACCGAGGCGCCGGGGTCGCCCTGCCGGCCGGCGCGGCCGCGGAGCTGGCCGTCCAGGCGGCTGCTGTGGTAGCGGCCGGTGCCGATGACGAGCAGGCCGCCCGCCTCGGCGACCCGGTCGTGGTCGGCGCCGGCCGCGTCGGCGGGCGCGGTGCCGGGCGCGGCGGACGGGCTGCCGCCGAGGCGGATGTCGGTGCCGCGGCCCGCCATCTGGGTGGAGACGGTGATCGCGCCGTACGCGCCCGCCTCGGCGATGATCGCGGCCTCCTCGGCGTCGTTCTTGGCGTTGAGCACGACCCGGTCGAGCCCGGCGCGGGCGAGGCTGCGGGCGAGCCGCTCGGACTCGGCGACGTCGCCGGTGCCGACCAGGACCGGGCGCCCGGCGGCGTGCGCGGCGGCGATCTCCTCGACGATCGCGACCTCCTTGTCGGCGGCGGTCGCGTAGAGCCGGTCAGGGCGGTCGTCGCGGACGCAGGGCCGGTTCGGCGGGACCACCGCGATCTGCAGCCCGTAGAACTCGGTGAGCTGGCCGGACACGGCCATCGCGGTGCCGGTCATGCCGCACCGGACGGGGTAGCGGCCGATCAGCTCCTGCACGGTGATCGAGTCGAGGATCTCGCCGCTCGGGGACGCTTCGAGGGCCTCCTTCGCCTCGACCGCGGCCTGCAGGCCGTCCGGCCAGCGCTGCAGCAGCGCGACCCGGCCGCGCGACTCGCTGATCAGCTTCACGGCGCCGTCCCGGACGATGTAGTCCACGTCGCGGTGCAGCAGGACCTCGGCGTGCAGGGCGACGTTGACGGCGGTGAGGGTGCGCAGGTTCTCGGGGGCGTACAGGTCGAGGCCGAGGACGCGCTCCACCTCGCGGGTCCCGGCGGCGGTGAGCTGGACGTTGCGCGCCTCGTCGTCGGTGGCGTAGTGCAGGCCGGGGCGCAGCCGCCGGGCGAGGTCGGCGTACCGGGGGTCGGCGGCGTCGAGGTCGGCGGCGCCGGCGAGGACGAGCGGCACCATGGCCTCGTCCACGAGCACCGAGTCGGCCTCGTCGATCAGCGCGACGGACGGCTCGGGCAGCACGGCGTCGGCGGCGTCGGTGACGAGCCGGTCCCGGAGGAGGTCGAACCCGACCTCGCTGACCGGCGCGTACGTCACGTCGGCCCGGTAGGCGGCGCGGCGCTCGTCCGGCGTGGACGACTGGCCGACCCAGGCGACCGTCACGCCCAGCATCGCGTAGAGCGGGCCCATCCACTCGGCGTCGCGGCGGGCCAGGTAGTCGTTGACCGACATCGCGTGGACCCGGCGGCCGCGCAGCGCGTACCCGGCGGCGGCGAGGGCCCCGGAGAGGGTCTTGCCCTCGCCGGTGGCCATCTCGGCGACGTGCCCGGACAGCAGCGCGAGCGTCCCGGTCAGCTGGACGTCGTAGGGCCGCTCCCCGAGCGTCCGGCGGGCGGCCTCCCGGCCGAGGGCGCACAGCTCCGCGAGGTCCTCCTTCTCGCGGAGGGCGGCCGCGGCCGCGGTCAGTTCGGCGTCGGACAGCTCCCGGACCCGCGCCTCGCGGGCGCCCGCCTCCGCCACCAGGGCGCGGAAGGGCGCCAGGTCGACGCTGCCGGGCTTCTGGACGAGCCGCCGCAGCCGGTCACGCAGCGCCACGGCGGGCCCCTGGTTCTTCGCTCACGGTTCCCCCAACGGCGGGTACGGGACGGTCGTTCCCCTCCATGATCCCAGGGGAACCCCGCCCGCGGACCAGGGTGATCTCCACAGTTGGTCTGACCTCGAATTCATTCCTCGGACGGATCCCGCGGCCCCCTCTCCTTTGAGAGCATGAGGGCATCACGGGGTTTGCGGTGGCCGAGGGGAAGCGCCACCGCGGAACGGGGTTTCGCCATGACACCTACGGCTCGGAAGGCCGCCGCGCTCCGGCGCAAGAGACAGATCATCAGCCAGACCGTCATCGACCGCGCGCTGAACGACCCGCGGCGCCACAAGGAGGCCGCCGTCGCGGCGGCGGCCGCCAAGTAGGCCCCGAACAGGCTGTAACGCGAAGTGCCCCCGCCGGGCGGCGGGGGCACTTCGCGTTTCGCGTTTCACCGGCGTGCCCGCTAGGACGCGCCGTCCGCCGAGAACACGTCGTCGCGGGCCTGCTGCAGCGCCGCGTACAGGGCGCCGCGCAGCACGGGGTTGCCCTCGACCTCGGTGACGGCGACCTCGGGGCGGGTCGGGCTGATCCGGCCGACGATCCGCTCGATGCGGGTGGCGAGGGGCCGCCCGCCGGCCCGGCCGAGGCTGCCCGACAGCACGACGAGCCCCGGGTCCAGCACGATGTTGACCGAGGTGACGCCGTAGGAGATGCGGTTGGCGAGCGCGTCCAGGAACGCGCCGCCGAGCGCCTCGTCGGCGGCGGCCGCGCTGACGCAGTCGAACGCGGTGGCCTCGGTGATCCCGTGCTCGTGGGCGAGGGCGCGGACCGCGTCCGCGCCGACCAGCGCGCCGTAGCCGCCGGCGAGCGTGGGGATGCCCCAGGTCGTCGACTCGGTGACGCCCTGCTCGTCGCGCGGGCCGCGGCGGGCGGCGCCGAGCGGCAGCGGCGCGCCGGGAACCGGCAGGTAGCCGATCTCCCCGGCGCCGCCCCACCGGCCGCGGTGCAGCCGGCCGCCGAGCATGACCGACAGGCCCATGCCGCGGTCGAACCACATCAGCGCGAAGTCGTCGGCATCCCGCGCCGAGCCGTAGGCCCGCTCGGCGATCGCGGCGAGGTTGACGTCGTTCTCTATGGTCACCGGCCGGCGCAGGTCGGTCTTCAGCGCGGCGAGGACGCCCTCGTGCCAGGACGGCAGGTCGAAGGAGAACTGGACGTCGCCGGAGCGGGGGTCGACGACGCCGGGCGTCCCGATGACGAAGGCGCTCAGCTTCGACACCGCGACCTTGGCGGAGCGGCACGCCTTGACGACGGCGTTGTGCACGACCTTCACCGGCTCGTCGGCGCCGTTCGGGTCGACGGTCACCTGGGCGGTGAGCTGCCCGGTGATGTCGGCGACGCCGGCGGTGACGCCGTCCGGCCCCACTTCCAGCCCGGCGACGTAGGCGCTGGACGGGACGACGGCGTACAGGGCGGCGTTGGGCCCGCGCCCTCCGGCCTGCTCACCGACGACCGAGACCAGCCCGCGCTCCTCCAGTCTCGACAACAGCTGGGATGCGGTTACCTTCGATAGCCCGGTGTGCTCGCCGATCTGCGCACGGGTCAGCGGGCCCTGCTCGACGAGCAGGTCCAGCGCCGCGCGGTCGTTGAGCTCACGCAGCAGCCTCGGCGTTCCCGGGCGTCTGGCCATGCCGGCCCCCTCGATGTCTCAATCCGCTAACGAGCAGTTTTGTTTAGGAAAGTTTCTTGTTAGTTTACGCCCAAGCGCCGACCGGTCCGGTACCCCGGACCGGGGGCGCGCGCAGTGCGCGGACTGGCGAGCAGGGCGCCCGCGAGCGATGCGAACGCGAGGTGGGCATGGCCAGGACCCTAAAGGGTCCGGGCCGTCTCCCTCGCACGCAGGCCATAAGGCCGCGCGAGGCGATGCCGGAAAGGAACCCCCAGTGAAGTACATCAAGGTTGCGGCCGCGGCGGCCGCGATCGCCCTGGCCGCCACGGCCTGCGGCGGCGACGGCGACAAGAAGGACGAGGCCGGCGCGGGCAAGGACCCGGCGCAGCTCAAGGTCTGGATGATGGGCGAGGGCACGCCCGAGCAGACCAAGTTCCTCGACACGGTCGAGACCGAGTTCAAGCAGAAGCACCCGAACACCGACGTCCAGATCAAGTACGTCCCCTGGCCGCAGGTCGCCACCACCTTCCAGAAGGCGGCGGCGGGCGGTGAGGGCCCGGACGTCACCGAGCTCGGCAACACCGACGTCCAGTCCCACATCGAGCAGGGCAGCCTGGCCGAGGTCACCGACGAGTTCAACGGCTGGGCCGACGGCAAGACCCTGAACAAGACGGCGCTCGAGAACGACACCTCGAACGGCAAGATCTACGCGGTGCCGTGGTACGGCGGCGTCCGCGGCGTCTGGTACCGCACCGACTGGTTCCAGGAGCTCGGCATCCAGCCGCCGAAGAGCTGGGCCGACCTGACCGCGGCGGCCAAGAAGGTGCAGGACTCCAAGAAGGTGCCCGGCATCGGCATCCCGAGCGACCAGACCAACGCGCTGCTGAGCTTCATCTGGGGCAACAACGGCGAGGTCGCGGTCAAGGAGGGGAGCGCCTGGAAGGGCCAGCTCGACCAGCCCGCGGCGGTCGAGGCGGCCACGTTCTACGCCGGCCTCGTCGCCACCGAGAAGGTCGCGCCCGAGAAGTACATCGGCAAGAACGAGCTGGAGGGCCCGCAGCGCGACTTCGCGCTCGGCAAGCTCGGCATGTACATCGACGGCAGCTGGGCGCTCAAGGAGATGAAGAAGATCTCCGAGAAGGACGCCGACAAGTGGGGCGTCTTCCCCATCCCGAGCAAGGCCGGCGGCAACGCCCCGGTCATGGCGGGCGGCTCCGACGTCGCCGTCTGGAAGGACAGCAAGGCCAAGAAGGCGGCGTTCGACTACATCACCGTCCTGAACAACGCCAAGAACGCCAAGGCGTGGGCCGACTACAGCGGCTTCTCGTCCATGCGGTCGGACGTGAAGTTCTCCGACCCCAAGCTGGAGATCTTCACCGACATCGCCGGCAACACCAAGTTCCCGCCGATCGGCGCCGGCTGGGCCGAGTTCGAGCAGGCCAAGAAGGTGCTGCCGAACACGGTCAAGGCGATCATGCAGGGCAAGAACGCCGACGAGGAGATGAAGAAGGCGAACGAGCAGGCCAACACGCTGCTGAACCCGTAGTCCAGGCTGATCGGAACGTCCATGCTCGACACCGCCCCCGCGGTGGGCAGAGCGCCCGGCCGGAGGTCCTCCGGCCGGGCGCGGCCCCGCCGCCGGCCCCGCCTCGGGCCCTACCTGCTGATCGCGCCGACCGTGCTCGTGATCGCCGTCCTGATGTTCTGGCCGATGATCCAGATCGGGGTCATGTCGTTCCAGAAGGTCGGCAACCGCCAGCTGCGCGGCGAACCGGCCGAGCAGGTGGGGACCGAGAACTTCGACAAGATCCTCAATGACCCGTTCTTCTGGCAGACCCTCCGGCACACGGTGCTGTTCGCCGTCGTCGCGGTGAGCCTGACGCTCCTCGTCGGGACGCTCGTGGGCCTGCTGCTCAACAAGCTCGGCAAGAAGATGTCGGGCTTCGTCGCCGGCGGCGTCATGGTCGCCTGGGCGACCCCGCCGGTCACCGCCGCGATCATCTTCAGCTGGCTGTTCGGCACCACCGGCGGCCTGGTCAACTGGTGCCTGGACCTGCTGCCGGACTTCCTGGTCGGCGGCGGCTGGGCCGACCACAACTGGTTCGCCACCCCGCTGTCCACCTACACCGTGCTGACCGTCTGCGTCGTGTGGCAGGCGTGCCCGTTCGTCGCCGTGTCCGTCCTAGCCGGGCTGAAGAGCGTGCCCGGCGAGCTGTACGAGGCGGCGCGGGTGGACGGCTCCGGCCCGTGGCGGACGTTCTGGAGCATCACCTACCCGATGCTCAAGCCCATCTTCATGGTGCTGCTCGTCATGTCGATCATCTGGGACTTCAAGGTCTTCACCCAGCTGTTCATCATGTCCGGGCTGGCGAACCGGGACGCGTTCAACCTGTCGCTCTACGCCTACTCCGAGGCGTTCGGGTCGCTGAATCCGAAGCTCGGCATGGGCTCGGCGATCGCGCTCGTGCTCACGTTCATCCTGCTCATCGTCACCGCCCTGTACGTGCGGGTCATGGTCCGACAGGGAGAGACGCGATGAAGCCCTCGCTGCCGCGCAGGATCCTGCTGAACGGGACGGGGATCCTCGTCTTCCTCATCGCGGTGTTCCCGGTCTTCTGGATGGCGTCCACCGCGTTCAAGCCGAACACCGAGATCTTCAGCACGACGCCGAAGCCGCTCCCCGCCCATCCGACGCTGGACCACTTCGACCTGGTGCTGAACGGCGGCATCGCCGAGGTCTCCTTCTGGGAGTACTTCCGCAACAGCGCGGTGCTCGCCCTCATCACCGTCCTCGCGTCCGGGCTGCTCGCGCTGATGGCGGCCACCGCCGTCGCCCGGTTCCGCTTCCGGTTCCGGACGACCTTCCTGGTCATGCTGCTGGTGGTGCAGATGGTGCCGCTGGAGGCGCTGGTCATCCCGCTGTTCCTCGACCTGAAGCAGCTCGACCTGCTCAACAGCCTCGGCGGGCTCGCGCTCGTCTACATCGGCTTCGCCGTGCCGTTCGCCATCTGGATGCTGCGCGGCTTCGTCGCCGCGGTGCCGCGCGAGCTGGAGGAGGCCGCCGAGATCGACGGCGCCGGCCCGGTCCGGACCTTCTTCACGGTCCTGCTCCCGCTGGTCGCGCCCGGACTCGTCGCGACCAGCATCTTCTCGTTCATCACCGCCTGGAACGAGTTCATCTTCGCCTACACGTTCCTGGAAGACCAGGACAAGTACACCCTGCCGATCATGCTGCAGTTCTTCTTCGGCCGCAGCGGCAACGCCTGGGGGCCCATCATGGCAGCGTCCACGCTGCTCACCATTCCCGTCATCGCCTTCTTCCTGCTCGTCCAGCGCCGCATGGTGTCCGGCCTCACCGCCGGGGCGGTGAAGGGGTGACGACCGACGACATCGCGACCACGGCGGAGATCGCCCGGCTGGCGCGGGGCACGCTGCTCCCGTCGTTCCCCGGGCCGACCGCGCCGCGCTGGCTGCTGGACGAGCTGGAGGGCGGCCTCGCCGGCGTCACGCTGTTCGCCCTCACCGGCAACGTGCCGAGCCCGGAGTCGCTGGCCGCGCTCACCGCGCAGATGCGCAAGGCCGGGAACCCGTTCGTCACGATCGACGAGGAGGGCGGCGACGTCACCCGGCTGGGCGGCCACGCGACCGGCAGCCCCTACCCCGGCAACGCCGCGCTCGGCGCCGTGGACGACCCCGAGCTGACCCGCCGCGTCTACCGCTCCCTCGGCGCCGAGCTGGCCGAGGTCGGCGTGAACTTCAACTTCGCGCCGTCGGTGGACGTCAACACCGCCGACGACAACCCCGTGATCGGGACCCGCTCGTTCGGCTCCGACCCCGAGCTGGTCGCCCGGCACGCCGCCGCGGCCGTCACCGGGACGCAGGAGGCGGGCGTCGCGGCCTGCGCCAAGCACTTCCCCGGGCACGGCGCGACGGTGGACGACTCGCACCTGTCGGTGCCGCTCGTCGACGCCGACCTGGAGCTGCTGGACCGCCGCGAGCTGGTCCCGTTCCGGGCCGCGATCGCCGCCGGCACCCGGGCGGTGATGACCGGCCACCTCAACCTGCCCGCGATCACCGCGGGCACGCCCGCCACGCTGTCGCACGCCGCGATCACCGGGCTGCTCCGCGACCACCTCGGCTACCAGGGCGTGATCGTCACCGACGCGCTCGACATGGAGGGCGCGAGCGGCGCGATCGGCATCCCGGAGGCGTCCGTGCGGGCGCTCATCGCGGGCGCCGACCTGCTCTGCCTCGGCCCCAAGGAGGGCGCCGAGACCGTCGAGGCGACCCTCGCCGCGATCGACGAGGCGGTGCGGACGGGGCGGCTGCCGGTCGCGCGGCTGGCGGCGGCGGCCGAGCGCACCGCGCTGCTGCGGGACTGGCTGGCCGAGCCCGTCCCCGCCGCGGTGGACCGCGCGGCCGGCCTCGCGGCGGCGCGCCGCGCCGTGCGGGTAACGGGAGCGCTCCCAGGCTGGGACGGCCCGCCGCTGGTCGTGGAGACGGAGTCGTCCGGCAACATCGCCGTCGGCCCGACCCCGTGGGGCCTGCACCCGTGGGCGCCGGACGCCGTCCGGACCGACGGCGCGGACGGGGCCGCGGACCGCGTCCTGGACCGTGCCAAGGGGCGCGGCCTGGTCGTCGTCCTGCGCGACGCGCACCGGCACGCCCGGCAGCGCGCGCTCGCCACGGCGCTGCTGACCGCCCGTCCCGACACGGTCGTGGTCGAGATGGGGCTGCCCGTCTGGCGCCCCGGATCGGCCGTCTACCTCGCCACCTACGGCGCCGCCGCGGCCAACGCCCAGGCCGCCGCGGAACTCCTCGGCCTCGCCCCGGCCGGCTGAGCCCGCGGCGCGCCCGCCGGACAAGGAGCCCGGTTCCGGCGGGCGCGCCGCGTTCCACCCGCGGGCCCGCACCACCCCCGCGGGGCCCGAGTGGTTCGTCCGACAAGGGATAATGCGTACATGCGATTGTCCGCCCGGGTCGACTACGCGCTGCGTGCCGCCGCCGAGCTGGCGGTCGCCGGGAGCCACCCGGTGACCGCGGTACAGCTCGCCGAGGCCCAGCAGATCCCGCCCAAATTCCTCGAGAACATCCTCGGCCAGCTGCGCCGGTCCGGCCTCGTCCGGAGCCAGCGCGGCCCCGAGGGCGGCTACTGGCTGGCGCGGCCCGCCGAGCGGATCTCCCTCGCCGACATCATCCGCGCCATCGACGGGCCGCTGCTCGGCGTCCGGGGCGAGCGCCCCGAGCACGTCGGGTACGAGGGGCCGGCGCGCTCCCTGCAGGAGGTGTGGATCGCGCTGCGCGCCAGCGAGCGCGCCATCCTGGAGCAGGTCACGCTCGCGCACATCGCGGCCGGGGAGCTGCCCGCCGCCGTCCAGAAGCTCACCGAGGACCCGTCCGCCTGGGAGAGCCCCTCGCTGATCTGAGCCATGCCGGAGGGCGACGTCGTCTGGTGGACGGCCCGGCGGTTGCGCGAGGCGCTCGCCGGGCGGGTGCTGACGCGCTCGGACTTCCGCGTCCCCCGGCTCGCCACGGCCGACCTGCGCGGCCGGACGGTGCTGGAGTCGGTCTCGCGGGGCAAGCACCTGCTCACCCGCGTCGAGGGCGGGCTCACCGTGCACACGCACCTGCTGATGGAGGGGCGCTGGCAGATCCGCCGCGCCGGGCCGCCGCCCCGCGACCACCGGGTCCGGCTGGTGCTGGCGAACGCGCAGTGGCAGGCGGTCGGCTACTCGCTCGGCCTCGTCGAGCTGCTGCGCACCGCCGAGGAGGACACGGCGGTCGGCCACCTCGGACCCGACCTGCTCGACCCGTCGTGGGGCCCGGAGCCGGCCGCGGAGGCCGCGGCTCGGCTCGGCGAGCAGCCCGGCCGGGCCGTCGGCGAGGCGCTGCTCGACCAGACGCGGCTCGCCGGGATCGGCAACGTCTACAAGGCCGAGGTCCTGTTCCTGCGGGGCGTCAACCCGTGGACGCCTATACGGGACGTTCCCGACCTCCCGGCGCTCGTGGAGCTGTCTCACCGGCTCCTGGACGCCAACAAGGAGCGGCACGGCCACATCACCACCGGCGACCGGGGCCGCGGGCGGGAGCACTGGGTGTACGGGCGCGCCGGGCGCCCCTGCCGGCGCTGCGGGACGCGCATCGAGCGCGCGGAGCAGGCCGGGGAGCGGGTCACGTTCTGGTGCCCGCGCTGCCAGCCCGCCGCGGGCTAGCGGGCCGGGGAGGTCCGGGCGGTCGACGCCCGCCCGGAGCCCGGGCCCCGGGCGGGTCGCCGCTTGACCGGGTCGCCGGATCCTGCGCCCGTAGGAAGATCTTCGATCGGTGACCGTTCTAAGTCAATTCTCGGGTTTCCTTATCGATCTCCCAGCTCTAGCTTTGGCACATGACCCTGGACGACCTCCGCGTGTTCACCGCCGTCTGCGCGGCCGGCAACCTCAGCGCGGTGGCGCGCGACCTGTCGTGCAGCCAGTCGGCCGTCAGCCAGCACGTGAAGCGGCTGGAACGGGAGACAGGGCTCGTCCTGCTGGAGCGGCGTCCGCGCGGCGTGGTGCCCACCCGGGCCGGGCGCATCCTGCACCGGGCGGCGACGGACGGCCTGGCGGGCCTGGACGCCGCACTGCGCCACCTGGACGACCTGCGCCGCGGCGTCGGCGGCACCGTCCGGGTCGCGACCGGCGCCACGACCGTCCGGCACTTCATGGCGGCGGGGGTGGCGGCGTTCCGCGCGCGGCACCCCGAGGCGGCCCTGCAGTTCGAGACGGCGGGATCCAGCCGGCGCTGCCTGGGTGCCGTCCGCTCCCACACGGCCGACCTGGCCTGGGTGACGATCGGCCCGGCGCTGGAGGGCGTGGAGCAGCGCGCCGCCTACGAGCTGCCGTGGATGCTCGCCGTCCACACGGGCGACCCGCTGGCGGAGCGGACGTCGATCGCGCTGGACGACCTGGCCGGGATCCGGCACATCGAGCTGCCCGCGCACTCCACGTCGCGCGTCCACCTGGAGATGCACCTCGAACGGCACGGCGTCCGGCTGGCGTCCACCACGAGCGTCGCCGACTGGGACACCGCGCTGCTGCTCGCCGAACTCGGGCTGGGGCACGCGATCCTGCCCGCGCTGCCGGGCTGGGGGCGGGGCACCGGGGACGTCCGGCTGGTCCCGGTCCCGGACCTGCCGCCGCTCGCCGCCGGCTGGGCCGCGCGCAGCTGGGACGCCCTCAGCCCGCTCGCCGTCGAGTTCGCCGACACCGTCCTGGCCCATCTGCGCGGCGGCACGTGACGTCCGGGCGCGGAAAGGCCCCGGCACCCGCCGGGAGGGCGGGTGCCGGGGCCACAGCGCGGCCGGGACCGCTTCGCGCCGGGATCGCGGCGGCGCGACGCCGAACCGGTCGCCGCTCGGTCAGGTCTGGGCCTGGAACATCCAGTGCTGCTTCTCGAGCTCGGCGGTGATGCCGATGAGCAGGTCCTGGGTCACCTGGTCGGGCTCGTCGGTCGCGGCGATGCGCTCCCGGAACCGCCCGATGATCTGCGCAAGCGTGTCGGTCACCGCGGCGACGACCTTGTCGTCGTCCAGGTACCCGGCCTCCAGCTGCGGGAGCTGCGTGCGGTCGGCGACCGTGCGGGCGCGGCCGTCGGGGTTCACGCCGATCGCCACGGCGCGCTCGGCCACGTCGTCCTGGCCGGTGCGCGCGAGGGCGACCACCTCGTCCAGGTGCTCGTGGACGACCTTGAAGTTGCGCCCGGTCAGGTTCCAGTGCGCCTGCTTGGCCACCAGGGACAGGTCGATGAGGTCGATGAGCGAGCCCTGCAGGGCCTCCCCCACGACCTTGGCGGCCTCGTCCGAAAGCGGGCTCTTGACCCTCGCCATTATCGGGCTCCTTCCGCGTCGTTACGGTTATCCGCTACAACACGGGAAGATCCCCGGGAATGCCGCGTTCATGCGTGAGACCGCGCACACCCGCGGCCCCGGGTCGGGCATGAACGCCGCGCGGGCCGGGTCAGGCCGCGACCATGTCGGCGCGGAACTCCCCGGTGATCTCCTCCGGCGTCTCCGGAATGCTCTCGGCCGGAATGCGCTCGTGCTCGGGCGCGCCCGCCATGACGGGCTCGTGCTGCAGCTCGGCGAGGGCGAGCTGATCCGCGACCTCCCTCAGCACGTGCGACAGCGGGACGCCCAGTGCTTTGCAGATCGAGGAGAGCAGCTCCGAGGAGGCTTCCTTCTGACCCCGCTCGACCTCGGAGAGATAGCCGAGTGACACCCGCGCCGCCGCGGACACCTCACGGAGGGTGCGTCCCTGGCGCAGCCGCAGCTGCCGCAGTACGTCACCGAGCAGCTGGCGAAGCAGGACCATCGTCTCGCTCCCTCCCTCAGTTCGGACCATCTGCCGGTTCCACCGTACCCGCCTTGACGGCGGCCATGGCAGACCGTTGATTTCGTGTTCGCTCGGAACGTAACGCTGTAATCAGTCCCGGTCTTCCCGATCTGCCTGAGCCTCCTCGCTCTCCTCCGCGGCGTCAAGCCCCAGCAGCACGCGTCTCAGCAGCTCAAGGGCGTGCACGACGGTCATCCGCCGGAGCACCGCGCGGGTCTCCGGGCCGGGGCCGGGCACGGGGAGTTTCGGACTGACCACAGTTCGCGAATCGCCGGGTCCGGCCACGCCGATATAGACCGTTCCCACCGGATGGCCGTCCTGCGGCTCGGGGCCCGCGACACCGGTCACCGCGACCCCGTAGGTCGCGCCGAGCGCGTCGCGGACGCCCGCGGCCATCGCGGCGGCGACGTCCGGGTGGACGGCCCCGTGCTCGGCGAGCAGTTCCGCCGGGACGCCGAGCAGCCGGTGCTTGGTCTCCGTCGCGTACGTCACCATGCCGCCCGCGAAGGTGGCGGACGAGCCCGGCATCGCGGTCAGCTCCGCGCCGATGAGCCCGCCGGTCAGCGACTCGGCGGCGGCGACGGTGGCGCCGCGCTCGGCGAGCAGCCGGTGGACGACCCGGTCCAGCGTCTCGTCCTCGGCGCCGTAGACCGCCGTGCCGAGGAGCGCGCGGACGCGGGCCTCCACGTCCGCGAGCCGGCGGGCGGCGTCCGGGCCGGCCACGGTGATCCGGATCTTCACCTCGGCCGGGTCGGGCAGGTACGCCAGGCGCACCCCGTCCATCGCCTCGACCTCGGCGAGCCGCGTCGCGACGACCGACTCCCACAGCCGGGCGGTGCGCAGCGTGCGGCGCGCGACGGCGGGCAGGCCCGCGATCCGGGCGAGCTCCGGCAGCACGGTCTCGTCCATGATCGTGTGCATCTCGAACGGGACGCCGGGCAGCGCGTAGACGACCCCGCCGGGCAGCTCGACGCGCAGGCCGGGCGCCGAGCCCGCCGAGTTGGCGAGCACCCCCGCCCCCTTCGGGACGTCGGCCATCCGCAGCGCCATCGGGCGCAGCTCGCGGCCGGCGCGGGCGCTCCGCTCGCGCAGCCGCGCCTCCAGGTCGGGGTCGCGGACGAGCGGCACCCCGGCCGCCGCGGCGAGCGCGTCCCGGGTGAGGTCGTCGTAGGTGGGGCCGAGGCCGCCGGTGGTGATCACCGCGTCGGCCCGGCCGAGCGCCGCCTCGACCGCCGCGACGATCACCTCGAGCTCGTCGCCGACGACGACGCTGCGGGTCACCTCGACGCCGTGGTCGGCCAGCCGCCGGCCCAGCCACGCCGCGTTGCCGTTGACCGTGTCGCCGAGGAGCAGCTCGTCCCCGACGGTGAGCAGTTCGACTCGCATGGGCGCTCCCGTCCTCGCCGCCGGCCGCCCGATCGCGGCCGCGGGCGAGTCGAATCTACCGGCGCGGGCCCGGCGGGGGCGCGGGCCGGTGCGGGTCCGCGACGACCCCGGTGCGCCACCGGTTCACCGTGAAAAACGGCCGAATGAGGACGCAAGCGACATAGCCCCGTTCAACCGCCGCAACCCGCTTATCCCTTTTCCGTCGCGCCGCGAAAGGAACGGCCGCGCTTCGGCCGCCCGGACGCGACCCCCGCGTCACTGCGCGCGGCCGGGACGGGCACCCGGGCGCGCATCGTCGCCGCACGTCAATGCCCCGGCCGGCCCGACAAACCCGGGACGCGCAGGTCACATTGTGAGTCAAAACTCATTTGATCGATTCGTCCCGCCGGGCGCGGGCAGGGATAATCGCATTGCGTGGCGCCCGCGCGACCGGGGCCGCGGGACCACGACCGGGGTGGGCGTGGCCTCGCGGCCCCACGCGCGGGCGTCACGGCCGCGACAGGCGGCGCAGCACGGCACCGCAGCGGCGGACGTACATCCGCTGGAACACCCGCACGAGCGGGCCCGCCAGCCGCGCCGGGGCCGTCGCGGCGCGGCTGAACAGGGTGACCGTCAGCCACACGTCGTCCTCCTCGTCCCGGTGCACGACGAACGACTCCTCCCCCGACAGCGGATGGCCCGGCAGCGTCCCGTACGCCCAGCCCGCGTAGCGCTCCTCCTCCCGCGTCCACACGATCCGGCACGGCGCGGCCACCCGCAGCGGTCCGACGCCGAGCCGGACGACGACGCTCACCCCGGGCGCCGCGCGCCCGGCGGAGGCGTCCACCCGGGCGGGGAGCGCCCGGTGCATCCAGAACTCCATGACCGCGTCCGCCGCGTTCTGGAACGCCGCCGCGCCGTGCCCGACCGGCACGCGCTCGCGCAGGTGCCGGTACCCCGCCGGCCGTTCCGCGTCCCGCGTCGCGCCCACCTCGGCGTACGTGAAGTCCCCTGCGGTCACGGCCCCTCGCTCCCAAGCTGACGAATCGCCGTCAAGTATCGCCGTTCCCCCTGTCCGCCGCGGGCGCGGGGCACGTACCGTCCCGAACATGATCGCCATCGTGGCCGCACTGAACGTCTTCCCCGTCAAGAGCGCCGGCGGCGTCGCGCTCGCCGAGGCCGAGCTGACGCCGAACGGGCTGCGGCACGACCGCGAGTTCATGCTCGTCCGCCCGGACGGGCGGCACCTCTCGCAGCGGGAGATCCCCGAACTCGCCCTGCTCCGGCCCGACTTCGACGGCGTCAAGCTCACCGTCTCCAGCCCGCTCGCGGACATGCCGCTGGTGTGCGAGGCGGTGGACGGCCCGGCGCTCGACGTCACCGTCCACAAGCGCCCCTGCCAGGGCGTCGACCAGGGCGACGAGGCGGCCCGCTGGTTCTCGGCCGCGCTCGGCACCCCGTGCCGCCTCGTCCGGTTCACCGGCACGCGGCCCACCCTGACCGGCGGCGGCACGCTCACCTTCGCCGACGGCTACCCGGTCTCCGTCCTGTCCGCCGAGTCGCTGGACGACCTCAACCGGCGGGTCGAGGACCCCCTGCAGATGGCCCGGTTCCGGCCCAACATCGTCCTGCGCGGCCTCGGCCCGTACGGGGAGGACGCCGCCACCCGGCTGCGCAGCGGCACGGCCGAGATCGAGCTGGTCCGGCCGACGGGCCGCTGCGTGATCATCAACACCGACCAGGAGACGGCCCGCCGCGCGCCAGGACCGCTCCGCGCGCTCGCCCGCTACCGCACCGCCCGCTTCGACGGCGCCCGCGAGATCATGTTCGGCCGCCTCGGCGTCCCCCGCGCGACGGGTGTCCTGCGCGTCGGCGACGAACTGGCGGTCTCCTAGCGGTCAGGACGCCGCGGGCGCGCGGCGCAGCCGCCACGCCCGGACGAGGTAGTCGACCCCGGTCACCACCGTGACCGCGAGGGCGGCGCCCATCGTCAGCCACCGCACATAGTCGAGCGGGCCGGGCAGGATGTAGAAGCCGATGGCGATGACCTGCAGCATCGTCTTCAGCTTCCCGCCCTTGCTGGCCGGGATCACGCCGTGCCGGATCACGACGAAGCGCAGCACCGTGATGCCGATCTCGCGGACCATGATGACGGCCGTCACCCACCACCACAGCTCCCCCATCGCCGACAGGCTGACCAGCGCGGCGCCGGTGAGCGCCTTGTCGGCGATCGGGTCGGCGATCTTGCCGAAGTCGGTGACCAGGCCGCGGGCCCGCGCGATGTCGCCGTCGATCTTGTCGGTGATCGAGGCGGCGGCGAACACCGCGAACGCGGCGAGCCGCCAGCCGGTGCCGTCCAGGAACAGCAGCCACACGAACAGCGGGACGAGCGCGATCCGGACCATCGTCAGCGCGTTGGCGATGTTCCAGACGCCCGCCTGCGGCGGGTCGGGCGCGCCCGCGACCGGTTCCGTGGCGCCGGCGGTCATGCGATGTCCGCGATCAGGTCCACGCCGTCGCTGCCGATGACGCGCGCCTCCACGATCTCGCCCAGCGCGAGGCCGTCGCCGCGCACGAGGACCGTCCCGTCCACCTCCGGCGCCTGGTGCTCGGCGCGGCCCTCGAACCCGCCGCCGTCGGCCTTCTCCTCCAGCAGGACGCGGACCGTGGAGCCGATCCGGTCCTCGGCGCGCTGGGACGTCAGCTCCTCGGCCAGCTCCGACAGCTCCTCGACGCGGCGGGCGACCTCGTCCGGGTCGAGCTTGCCGTCGAGGTCCGCGGCCTCCGTGCCGTCCTCGTCGGAGTAGCCGAACACGCCGACCGCGTCCAGCCGCGCGGCGGACAGGAACTCCGCCAGCTCCTCGAAGTCGTCCTCGGTCTCACCGGGGAAGCCGACGATGAAGTTGGACCGCACGCCCGCCTCCGGGGCCAGCTCGCGGATCTGGCCGAGCAGCCCGAGGAACCGCTCCCGGTCGCCGAACCGCCGCATCGACCGCAGCACCGGGCCGCTCGCGTGCTGGAACGACATGTCGAAGTAGGGCGCGACGCCCGGCGTACCGCAGATCGCCTCGATGAGCCCCGGGCGGGTCTCGGCGGGCTGCAGGTAGCTGACCCGGACCCGCTCGATCCCGTCCACGGCGGCGAGGCCCGGCAGCAGCTTCTCCAGCGCGCGCAGGTCGCCGAGGTCCTTGCCGTAGGACGTCGAGTTCTCGCTGACGAGGACCAGCTCGCGGACGCCGTGCCCGGCGAGCCAGCGCGCCTCCTCCAGCACCTCCGCCGGCGGCCGCGACACGTACGCGCCGCGGAACGCGGGGATCGCGCAGAACGTGCAGCGCCGGTCGCAGCCGGACGCCAGCTTCAGCGGCGCCACCGGACCGCCGCCGAGCCGCCGCCGCAGCACCCGCGGGCCGGACGCGGGCGCCACCCCGGCCGGCAGGTCCGCCGGCGCGCCGTGCCCCGGGACCGCCACCGCGGACGCCGACCGCTCCACCGGGCTGATCGGCAGCAGCGTGCGGCGGTCGCGCGGGGTGTGCGCGTCGCGCCGGCGGCCCGCCATGACGTCGTCGAGCCGCTCCCCGATGCCGGCGTAGTCGTCGAACCCGAGGACGGCGTCGGCCTCC
Organism: Actinomadura sp. NPDC049382; assembly: GCF_040677125.1. Taxonomy (NCBI): domain Bacteria; kingdom Bacillati; phylum Actinomycetota; class Actinomycetes; order Streptosporangiales; family Thermomonosporaceae; genus Actinomadura; species Actinomadura sp. NPDC049382. Next base: position 11,036 of record NZ_JBFARO010000013.1, on the reverse strand, counting down.
GGCAGGGCCTCCGCCAGCTCCCTGCCGTACCGCTCGGCCATGCACCCGGCCGCGACGACCTTGGCGCCGGAGTCGTGCGCGGCCAGCAGCGTGTCGATGGAGTCCTTCTTGGCGGCCTCGATGAACCCGCAGGTGTTGACGACGACCACGTCCGCGCCGTCGGCGCCCTCGGTCAGGTCCCAGCCCGCGTCCTCGATGCGCGCGGCGAGCTCCTCGGAATCGACCTCGTTGCGGGCGCAGCCGAGCGTGATGAGCGAGACCTTGCGGCGAGTGGACATGCCCCTAAAGGTAATGGGCCCGGGCGACTTCGCGCGCCAGCGGGGTCGGGGCGCGCCGCCGCGTCCGCGCACCCGCGCTCAGGCGTGCTCGGGGTCGTTGCGGTCGAAGCTGAGCCGCTGCACGCCCTTGCCCTTGCCCGGCGAGCCGATGTCCTTGCCGTTGACGGTCAGGTTGACGCTGCCGCCGACGCCGACCACCAGCTTGACCTTCTTCTTGGCGGTGAAGTCCTTCTCGTCGCCCTTGTGCAGGGTGCCGATGAACAGCGTCTCGCCCTTGTCGCCGATGACGTTCAGCCAGGTCGTGCGCTTGGCCTGGACGCGCACGTCGACCTTGGTGCGCGGCGCCTCCGCGACCGGCGCGCCGCTCTTCGGCGGCGCGGACGACGGGGCGTGCGCGGACGGCGCCGGCGTCCCGGCGACCTGCCGGGCGGTGCGCTCCTCGCCGCCGCCGCGGTGCCCGACCACCTGCACGACGCCGTAGATGACGACGAGGGCGAGCGCGAGCGCCATCGCGGCGCTCCAGTTCGGCGCCTTGCGCTCGCGGAACGCGACGGGCTGCTCCGGCTCGAACGCCGAGACCGCCGACACCGGCTGCGGGGCGCCGCCGTGCGCGGCGTCGAACTCGGCGACCAGCGGCTCCGGGTCGATGCCGATGACCCGCGAGATGCTGCGGATGTGGCCGCGGGCGTAGAAGTTGCCGCCGCACAGCGAGAAGTCGTCGGCCTCCATGCCGCGGATCACGGTCTCCCGGATCCGGGTCTGGAGACTGACCTGTGTCACCGAGAGACCGGCCCGCTGACGCTCCTCCGCCAAGGTCTCACCGATGCTCACCTCGGGCCTCCTTCGGGGGCGCTCGCGGCCGATCTTCCGGGACACCAGTCTAGGAACGGCCATGCCCGATCGGCGACAGCCGACACGTTCGAAACAGGGCAAGATTTCGCATCATTCCGCAATGCCCCGTCCTCTCCGGTCAGCCGCCGCCGCGCAGTTCCGCGAGCACGCCGGGGAGGTCGTCCGGCTTGGCCAGCACGTCCCGCGCCTTGGATCCCTCGCTCGGCCCGACGATGTCGCGGCTCTCCATCAGGTCCATCAGCCGGCCGGCCTTGGCGAAGCCGACGCGGAGCTTGCGCTGGAGCATCGACGTCGACCCGAACTGGGTCGACACGACCAGCTCGATCGCCTGGACGAGCAGGTCCATGTCGTCGCCGATCTCCTCGTCGATCTCCTTCTTCGGCTTGTTCGCCTCGGCGACGTCCTCCCGGTAGTTCGCCTCCATCTGCCCCTTGCAGTGGTCGACGATCCCGTGGATCTCCTTCTCCGCGACGTAGGCGTTCTGCAGGCGCATGGGCTTGCTCGCGCCCATCGGCAGGAACAGCGCGTCGCCCTGCCCGACGAGCTTCTCCGCGCCCGGCTGGTCGAGGATGACGCGGCTGTCGGACAGCGAGGACGTCGCGAACGCCAGCCGGGACGGCACGTTCGCCTTGATGAGCCCGGTGACGACGTCCACCGACGGCCGCTGCGTGGCGAGCACCAGGTGGATGCCGGCGGCGCGCGCGAGCTGGGTGATGCGGACGACCGAGTCCTCGACGTCGCGGGGCGCGACCATCATCAGGTCGGCCAGCTCGTCCACGATCACGAGCATGTACGGGTACGGGGTGTAGACGCGCTCGCTGCCGGGCGGCGGCTTGAGCTTGCCCGCCTTGACCGCCTTGTTGAAGTCGTCGATGTGCCGGTACCCGGACGCGGCCAGGTCGTCGTAGCGGCGGTCCATCTCGCCGACGACCCATTCGAGGGCCTCGGCGGCCTTCTTCGGGTTGGTGATGATCGGCGTGATCAGGTGCGGGATGCCCTGGTACATCGTCAGCTCGACCCGCTTGGGGTCGACGAGGATCATCCGCACCTCGTCGGGCGTGGCGCGCATCAGGATCGAGGTGATGAGCCCGTTGATGCACGTCGACTTGCCCGCGCCGGTGGCGCCCGCGATGAGGATGTGCGGCATCTTCGCCAGGTTCGCCACGACCGTGCGGCCCTCGACGTCCTTGCCGAGCCCGACGATCATCGGGTGGTGCTCGTTGGTCGCGGCGGGCGAGCGCAGCACGTCGCCGAGGCTGACGATGTCCTTGTCGGTGTTGGGGATCTCCACCCCGATCGCCGACTTGCCGGGGATCGGGGAGATGATCCGCACGTCGGCGCTCTTCACCGCGTAGGCGATGTTCTTGGTCAGCGCGGTGACCTTCTCGACCTTCACCGCCGGGCCCAGCTCGATCTCGTACCGGGTGATCGTCGGGCCCCGGGTGAACCCGGTGACCTGCGCGTCGATGTCGAACTGCTCCAGCACCCCGGTCAGCGCGTTCACGACCGTGTCGTTGGCCTTCGTCCGCGGCTTGGACACGCTGCCGGGCCGCAGCGCCGACGGGTCGGGCAGCACGTAGATCTCGCCGGACGACGACAGCGGCAGCTGCTCGGACCGGCGCGGCGCGGGCGTCGGGTCGGGCACCTCGTGGGGGGCGTCCGCGGCCGCGGCGGGGCCGACGGCATGCTCGTCGGCGGTCTCGTCCGCCACCCCGTCCATCGCCCCGTCCATCGCCTCGTCGTCGAGGGGCGGCGCGGGCGGCGGCACGTCGGCGCCGAACGGGTCGGGCTCGAACAGCTCGTCGGCGAGGTCGCGGCGCGGCCGGGCGGCCTTCTTCGGCTCGTCCTCCAGCAGCGGCGTGTCGTAGGGCCGGGAGTGCTCACCGACCTCCAGCTCGCCGTCGCCGTCCTCGGTCTCGGGCTTCTTCTTGCGGCGCCGCTTCTTCGGCGCCTCCGCGTCCTCGCCCGCGGTCTCGGACGGGTGCTCCGGGCGGCCCTGCAGCGTCGCCATCGCCCACAGGTCGGCGACCCGCTCGGGGACCTTCGCGATCGGCGTCGCGGTGACGACCAGCAGCCCGAACCCGGACAGGAGCAGCAGCAGCGGCACGGCCACCCAGCCGCTGAGCGCCGCGTCCAGCGGCGCCGACACCAGCCAGCCGACGACGCCGCCGGACTCGCGGACGCCGTCCATGTCGTCCGCCGGGGACGGGACCCCGGCGGCGATGTGCAGGATGCCGAGCACGCCGACGCCGAGCGCGGTGATGCCGATGACGACGCGGCCGGTGTCCTCGTGCTGCTCGGGGTGGCGCAGCGTCCGCCACGCCAGCAGCGCCAGCAGGACGGGCAGCGCCATCGCCAGGATGCCGATCCCGCCGCGCACCACCTTCTCCAGCGCGATCGTGACGACGCCGTCCGGCCGGAACCAGGTCACCGAGGCCAGCACGATCGAGGAGCCGAGCAGCGCCAGCCCGAGGCCGTCGCGCCGGTGCTCGGGGTCGAGGTTGCGGGCCCCGTGCCCGTAGGCGCGGAAGACCGACCCGACCGCGACGGCGGCGAGCAGGTACAGCTTGAACAGCAGCTTGAAGAACCCGAGGACGGCCTGGGAGATCGGATCGGGCTTCTGCGGGGGGCGCCCCCGCCCCGAGCCGCGGCCGCTCTTGGCGGTGCCGCCCTTGGCGGCGCCGCTCGTTCGCTTCCGGGGGGTCGAACCTGCGGGCTTGCGAGCCGCACTGCCCCCCGTGCGCGAGGAGGAGGTCTTCGCGCCCCCGGACGCACGTGTGGCCATGGTTATGAGAGTAACCAAGGACCCTCGGGGTTCCCGGGATGGCGCGGGGGCGTGTTGGGAATCGGACGGCCGCGGGGCTCCCCGCCCGGAGGCGGTGCCCCGCGGCCGTCCGCCGCGGTCCGCTAGACCTCCACGACCACCGGGACGATCATCGGGCGGCGGCGGTAGTTGTCGCTCACCCACTTGCCGACGGTGCGCCGGATGAGCTGGCTCATCTGGTGCAGGTCGTTGACCCCGTCGCCGGCGGCGTCCCGGAGCACGCCCTCGATCCGCTCGATGATCTCGTCGAAGTCCTCGTTGACGATGCCGGCGCCGCGGGCGTGCACCTCCGGCCCGGCGACGATCTTGCCGGACGTCGAGTCGATGCCGACGACGATGGAGACGAACCCCTCCTCGCCGAGGATGCGCCGGTCCTTCAGCGAGGTCTCGGTGATCTCGCCGACCGACAGGCCGTCCACGTACACGTACCCGGCGGGGACGGCGCCGACGATCTTGGCGCGCCCGTCCACCAGGTCGACGACGACGCCGTCCTCGGCGATGACGACGCCCTCCTCCGGGACGCCGGTGAGCGCGGCCAGCTTGGCGTGCGCGCGCAGGTGCCGCCACTCGCCGTGGATCGGGACGAAGTTGGCGGGCTTCGTCACGTTCAGCACGTACAGCAGCTCCCCGGCGGAGGCGTGCCCGGACACGTGCACGAGCGCGTTGCCCTTGTGCACGACGCGGGCGCCCCAGCGGGTCAGGCCGTTGATGACGCGGTTGACCGCGTTCTCGTTGCCGGGGATCAGCGAGGACGCCAGCATGACGGTGTCGCCCTCGGTGATGCGGATCGAGTGGTCGCGGTTCGCCATCCGCGACAGCGCCGACATCGGCTCGCCCTGCGACCCGGTGCACACCAGCACCAGCCGGTCGGCGGGGATGTCGTCCAGGTCCCGCTGCTCGACCATGATGCCGTCGGGCACGTTGAGGTAGCCGAGTTCGCGCGCGACGCCCATGTTGCGGACCATGGACCGGCCGATGAAGCAGACCTTGCGGCCGTTGGCGACGGCGGCGTCCAGGACCTGCTGCACGCGGTGGATGTGGGAGGCGAAGCAGGCGACGATGAGCCGCTCCTTCGCGGTGCGGAACACCTCGTCCACGACCGGGCCGATGTTGCGCTCGCTGGTGACGAACCCGGGCACCTCGGCGTTGGTCGAGTCGGCCATCAGCAGGTCGACGCCCTCGGCGCCGAGCCGGGCGAAGCCGGGCAGGTCGGTGAGCCGGCCGTCCAGCGGGAGCTGGTCCATCTTGAAGTCGCCGGTGTGCAGGACGAGCCCGGCGGGGGTGCGGACGGCCACGGCGAGCGCGTCCGGGATGGAGTGGTTGACGGCGAGGAACTCGCAGTCGAACGGCCCGAAGACGCGGCGCTCGCCCTCCACGACCACGTCGGTGACCGGTTTGATGCGGTGCTCGGTGAGCTTGGCCTCCAGCAGCGCGAGCGTGAGCTTGGAGCCGACGAGGGGGATGTCGCGGCGTTCGCGCAGCAGGTAGGGGACGGCGCCGATGTGGTCTTCGTGGCCGTGCGTGAGGACGACCGCCTCGACGTCGTCGAGGCGGTCCCTGATGTATTCGAAGTCGGGCAGGATCAGGTCGACGCCGGGCTGCTCGGTCTCGGGGAACAGCACGCCGCAGTCGACGATGAGCAGGCGTCCGCCGTACTCGAACACCGTCATGTTGCGGCCGATCTCCCCCAGCCCGCCGAGCGCGACGATGCGCAGCCCGCCCTCGGGCGGCGCGGGCGGGTCCGACAGCTCCGGGTGAGGATGACTCACCGGGCGACCTCCGGCATGGCGACCTCAGGCACTTTGACTCCCCCTATCGTGAGGTCTTCTCGCAGGCGCGCCGCGAACTCCGGCGTAGCCTCCACCAGCGGCGCGCGGAGCGCGCCGCCTCCGGGAAGGCCGAGCAGGTTCAGCGCTGCCTTGACGGCGATGGCGCCCTGCGTTCGGGTCATGATGGCGGTGACCACGGGCAGCAGCCGCCGGTGGATCTCCAGCGCCCGCCCGTGCTCACCGGCGCGGTATGCGTCGATCATCTCATGGAGTTCGACGCCGACGACATGTCCGACCACGCTGACGAACCCCGCCGCGCCGACCGACAGCCAGGGCAGGTTGAGGTTGTCGTCGCCGGAGTACCAGACCAGGTCGGTCGCGGCCATCACCCGCGACGCGCCGAACAGGTCGCCCTTGGCGTCCTTGACGGCGATGATCCGCGGGTGGTCGGCGAGCTGGACGAGCGTGTCGTTCTCGATCGGCACCCCGGCGCGCCCCGGGATGTCGTACAGCATGCAGGGCAGGCCCGTCGCGTCGGCCACGGCGGTGAAGTGGCGGACGAGGCCCTCCTGCGGGGGCTTGTTGTAGTAGGGCGTGACCACGAGCAGCCCGTGCGCGCCGGCGGCCTCGGCCTGCCGGGCGAGTTTCAGGGTGTGCTCGGTGTGGTTCGTCCCGGCACCGGCGACGATCACGGCGCGGTCGCCGACCGCCTCGATGACCGCGCGCAGAAGCTTGCTCTTCTCGTCGTCGCTCGTCGTGGGCGACTCGCCCGTCGTCCCGTTGACGACGAGGCCGTCGTGGCGCCGCTCGTCGACCAGGTGGGTCGCGAGGCGCGCGGCGCCGTCGTAGTCGACGCCGCCGTCGGGCAGGAACGGGGTGACCATGGCGGTCAGCATCCGTCCAAACGGAGCGTCAGTCGTTGTGCTGGGTGCCATGCAACGAACGGTACCGTTCCGGCCGTTCCTCTTGGACCCGCAGGTCGTACATAACGTCGCCCGAAAAAGGGAGAAGCCGCCGCCACACGCTCGGGGGTACGCGTGGCGGCGGCTCCCACCTCCACATCGTGGCACGCAAAAGCGGCGTTACGGGGTCAGTCCGGCCACTTCCCGGACTCGATCGCATAACGTGACCCCGTGGTCATCTCGTGCAACCGGACACGCAGCTCCTCGACGTCGGGAGTGCGCACGAGATCGTTGCCGCGGACGGCCCACCAGAGGCCGGACCCGCCCCGCCCGATCCGCCAGCCGGCGAACTCGGCCGACAGCTCGCCGATCCGGTCGGCGTCGCGCCGCGCGGTCCACTGAGCTCCCATGGCCTCGCCCTCACTTCCTTTGCCGTCCGCTGGTCTCTGCTTGACTTCCGCACCGGGCAATACCCCGGGAGATGAAGGGCTACCCAACCCTTTCTACCTGCACGTTCAAGCGAACGGAAACGTCGCGGGCCGGGTTTCTCAACCGCTAACACTTCCTGTCCCCCGGGGCAGCCAGGTGGAACGGAAGTGGGCCCACTCGCCGGGCTCGGTCGTCCAGCCCGCGTACACGCCGACGCCGTACGGGCGCTTGGGCGCGCGCTCCAGCTGGTCGAGGCCGCGCCGGACGCCGCGCAGCGCGACCGGCAGGTCCTCCGCCCAGTCCATCAGGGGGCGGTAGGTGGGGACGCCGATGAACACGGACGTGCGGTCGCCGATGAGCTCCAGCGTCGCCCGGGTGTGCCGGGCGTAGTGCCATCCGGCGAGGGCCTCGGTCGGCAGCGACACGTCGTAGGTCATGATCGCGACCTGGTCGGCGCGGCCGGCGACCGCGCGCAGGAACTCCTTGGTCGGGCGCGGTGGGTAGTGCACCGCGCCCGTGCGCGGGATCAGCGCCTTGTAGACGGGCTGCAGGCCGTCGAAGAGCGTCGGCTGCTCCAGCGCCACCGACAGCAGCCTGCCGCGCGAGCGGGTCAGCTCGCGGGTGCGGTCCATGAGCGCCATGAACGCGTCGTCGTCGGGGTAGATCGGCTCGAAGTCGTAGTGGATGCCGTCGAAGCCGAGGTCCAGGAAGGCCGCGTCGGTCTCCAGGACCCTCTCCCGGACGGCCGCGTCGTCGAGGTCGATGACGCCCTTGCCCTCCACCACGCGGATCTGCCCCAGGTACGCCTGCGCGCGGACGCCGGGCGCGTACTTCCGCATCGCCTGGATGAGCTGCCGCGCGTAGCGGTACTTCGCGGCGGGCACCGTCCCGTCCGCCTCGAACGGGCCCGTGTGGAAGAACACGTCGCTGATGTGGTTGCGCTTCAGCAGGTCGCCGAGCGCGCGGTACTCGGCGTCGGTGTGCGGCTCCCCCACCCACTGGTGCCGGGCCCACAGCCCGTTCAGCTCGGTGCCCCGCGCCTCCGGCTCGGGCTGCCACCAGACCCAGGCGCCGGCGAAGACGAGCGCCGCGATGCCGAGCACGTAGGCCGCCGCCCACCCGGTCCAGCGCACCAGACCGCCCAGAGCACCCGTAACCCGCCCTTTACGCTTCATCACGTAATGATCTCGGATCCGCGGGGTGCTTCGGACGCCCCGTACCAGCGATCCCCCATGAAACGATCACGGTTGGGACGTGATCGCGCGCCGCGCGCTCCAGCCGTTGACATCCGGGGAATCCTGTGGTGACGAGGCGACTCAGCGGTGTCGCCCGTCGTCCCGACGGGGAGCCGCCCCGATCCTCACCGTCCGTCCGGATGGAGGTCGAACCGGCATGCGAGTACCACCGGAGCATGTGCCGCCGGAGCAGGTGTCCCCCGAGCACGGGCAGCCGCGGCCCCTGATCAGCACGCGGGCCCTAGTGATCATCATCGTGGCGATCGGCGCGGCGGTCCTCACCGCCGCCGCCCCGCGGTTCGCGATCCCGATCGGCGTCGGCGTCGGCGTCGTGACGCTGCTGGCCCAGATCGTCAAGGACTGATCCGCACGCGGGCGCGCTGGGTGAGCGCCACGCAGACCAGCACGGCGACGGCGGCCAGCGCGGTCGCGGCGTCGACCGCCTCGCCGAGCAGGAGCCCGGACCAGAGCAGGGTCAGCATCGGCTGCGCGAGCTGCACCTGGCCGCCGCGCGCGATCCCGGCCCGCGCGAGGCCCTCGTACCAGGCGAAGAAGCCCAGGTAGGCGGAGACGGCGGCGACGTAGCCGAAACCGAGCACGGCGCGTCCCGTCCACACGGGGTCGGTCGCGGCGAGCAGCCATCCGGTGACCGGGACGGTGATCGGCGCGGCCAGCAGCAGCGCCCAGGAGATCACGCGCCAGCCGGGCATGTCCCGGGCCAGCCGCCCGCCCTCGGTGTACCCGGCGGCGGCGGCCACGAGGGCGCCGAACAGCAGCAGGTCGGCGGGGGTGAAGTGGCCGCCGCCGCGGACCGCGGTGAAGCCGGTGACGCAGGCGGTGCCCGCCGCGCCCGCGAGCCAGAACGCCCCGGAGGGCCGCTCCCCCGCGCGCAGCACGCCGCACACGGCGGTGGCGGCGGGCAGCAGCCCGACCACGACGGCCGCGTGCGCGGAGGAGGCGCCCTGGTCGAGCGCGAGCGTGGACAGCACCGGGAACCCGAACACCACGCCGGCGGCGGCGACCGCGAGCCCGGCCCACTGGTCGCGGCGCGGCGGGCGGGCGCGCACCGCCAGCAGCGCGACGGCGGCGAGGGCGGCCGCGGCGGCGGAGCGGCCGACGCCGACCAGGTACGGGTCGAGCCCGTCCAGCGCGAAGACCGTGCCCGGGAGGGTGAACGAGAAGGCCAGGACGCCGAGCGCGGCGAGCCGGAGACCCGCTCCGCGGGGGGCGTCCGCTATCGGCGCGGTGACAGTAGCGCTATCCTTAGTCTTCATGAAAGACGATAGCAGTGTGGCGGCGCTCGCCGACGCGCTGCGCGCCGACGTCCGCCGCATGAACCCCGGCGAGCGGCTGCCGTCGAGCCGTGCGCTGGTGGAGCGGCACCGGGTCAGTCCGGTCACGGTGTCGCGGGCCCTCGGGCAGCTGTCCGCCGAGGGGCTGGTGGTGACGCGTCCGGGTAGCGGTGCGTTCGCCGCCGAGCGCCGCCGGCCCGCCGCCGAGCCCGCCGACTTCGGCTGGCAGGCGGTGACGCTCGGCGACCGCGCCGTGGACCCGTCCGGTGTGTCGTGGCTGCTCACCCCGCCGCCCGACGGCGTGGTGCCGCTCAGCGGCGGCTACCCGCACCCCGCGCTGCAGCCGGTCCGGGCGCTCGCCACGGCGGCGGCGCGGGCCGCCCGGCGCCCGGACGCCTGGGCGATGCCGCCGCTCGGCGGGCTGCCGGAGCTGCGCGCCTGGTTCGCCCGGACGATCGGCGGCGCCGTCACCCCCGCCGACGTGCTGATCACCAGCGGCGGCCAGCAGTCGCTGACGACGGTGCTGCGGGCGCTGCTGCCGCCCGGCGCGCCCCTGCTGGTGGAGTCGCCGACCTACCTCGGCGTGCTGTCGGTCGCGCGGGCGAGCGGGCTGCACCCGGTGCCGGTCCCGATGGACGCGGACGGGATCCGTCCCGACCTGCTCGCCGAGGCGTTCGCGCTGAGCGGCGCGCGCGTCCTGTACTGCCAGCCGGCCTTCCACAACCCGACCGGGGCGGTGCTGAGCGCCGAGCGGCGCGCGCGGGTGCTGGACGTGGCGCGGGCGGCGGGCGCCTTCGTGGTGGAGGACGACTTCGCCCGGCACCTCGGCATCGTCCCGCCCCCGCCGCCGCTGATCGCCGACGACGCCGACGGCCGCGTCGTGCACATCGCGTCGCTGACGAAGGCGACCGCGCCCAGCCTGCGGATCGCGGCGGTGGCCGCCCGGGGGCCGGTGGCCGCGCGGATCCGCGCGACGCAGCTCGTCGAGGAGTTCTTCCCGGCCCGGCCGCTCCAGGAGACGCTGCTCGAACTCGTCAGCTCGCCGGGCTGGCCGCGCCATCTGCGGGCCGTCCGTGCGGCGCTGCCGGCGCGCCGGGACGCGCTGCTCGGCGCGCTCGCCCGCGATCTGCCGGAGCTGCGGGTGAACCGCCCGGCGGGCGGCCTGCACGTATGGGCCCGGCTGCCGGACGGCGCCGACGACGCGGCCGTGGCCGAGGCCGCGCTGCGCGCCGGGGTCCTGGTCAGCGCGGGCCGGCCGTTCTTCCCCGCCGAGGCCCCCGCCCCGTACCTGCGGCTCAGCTACGGGACGGCGGCCGGGGAGCCGGAGCTGGCCGAGGGCGTGCGCCGCCTCGCGACCGTCCTCGGGTCGTGAGCCGGCGCCGGCCGGCCGGGCGCGGGCGGCCCGGGCGGCGGCGCGCCGGCAGGCCCGGCAGAGGCCGAACACGTTTGCCACGG